>JAGGXT010000171.1 GCA_021162905.1 Candidatus Odinarchaeota archaeon
ATATTAAGGAATACACCAGAAAAAGTAATTTTGGAAGCAATAAATTCATTAATAGAAAGTGGTGAGATATACGAGATATCAGATAACGAATATAAAATTGTTGAGGGTTGACTAATGGCAAAAGATAAAGTGGATTTGTATGACTATATGAGCCTTTTAAAAAGAGCTAGAAGTATGATTCCACCGAAAGTATTAGAAAAAAGAAGATTCGAAATTCCGAAAGCAAGTGTGGCTATTCAAGGTAATAAGACAATTATTATAAATTTTAAATCTATATGTGACGCATTTAATAGAGAGCCACGGCATGTTTTAAAATATTTATTAAGAGAACTAGCAACCGCAGGGATTATTGAAGAGGGACGAGTAATATTCCAAGGTAAGTTCAGTGGAACTGCTATAAACAATCTTATTAAAAGATATGCTGAGATATACGTGATGTGTCCTATCTGTCATAAACCAGATACGAAGATTGTTAAAGAAGGTAAATTCTCGTTTCTTGTATGTGAAGCTTGCGGAGCTAAAACTCCTGTAAAAACACTTTAATTTGTAATTATTCATACATAGTTTTTATATAGTGTAGAACAAAAATTATCGATAAGTGCATTTTAAATTATTACTCACAAAGTTATGGTGTGATTATGGTGCCCCAAGTCTATCTTAAGGTTATGTATCATGGAAATGAAGTAGTTGTAGCAGTTTGTGATAAGGAAATTCTTGGTAAAACCTTTAAAGAGGGTGAACTTAAAATCCATGTTAGTGAAAAATTCTATAAGGGAGATTTAGTCGAAATTGAGGATGCAATAAATGCTATAGAAAGGGCTACTATCGCTAATTTAGTAGGAGAAAAAATTGTTGCGAGAGCTGTTAAAGAAGGGTTATTGCATAAAGATAGTGTGATTTATATTCAAGGAATCCCGCATGTACAAATAGTAAAAATAATGTTTTAGAGGAAATAAGAGCATGCCACAAATCTTTTGTCCAATATGCGGAAAAAGAGTAATAAGCCCCAACCAACTTATCAATGGTGTATGCGCAAACTGTTTCTTAAATAAGATAAAGTTATTTGTAGAGCCTAATGCTATAAAATTTTGTAATTATTGTGGTGCTGTTTTTCTATCTGGAAAGTGGGTTCGAAAATATGATTCATTTGATAAGTTAGTTTCGAATTACATTATTTCATTTTATAAGAAACATTTATCCAAATTGGAATTAGATGCCGAAGTAAATATAGTTCCGCATGGATTAAAGCGGGTATCCAAAGCAAAATTCGCATATATTGCCACATTAGAAATCTTTAATTTTAAAAATCCTGCTTTGGCTAAGATGAAACAAGTATCTGAAATTAAACTGCCTATTGAACTTACTACATGTGATAGATGCCAAAAAATCTTTACTGGTCAGTTTGAAGCCATTTTGCAAGTAAGAAAATTCGGTGAACCTCTATCTCCAAATGATATAATGATTATTAAGGATGAAGTAAATAAAGTAATTAGATACAAATTTTCTGATCCCTCGGCATTTATCTCCGATATAAAAGAAAAGAAAACATTTATTGAGTTTAAAGTTGGATCCAACTCTATCGCAAAAGCTATAGCAAATCATTTTAAAAGGTTTTTTAACGCGAAAATAGTATTTACCGCTAAATTAGTAAGTCTAAAAGAAGGAAAGCGAATTTACCGAGTTACTGCCAAAATAGATTTACCTATTTTTTCTAAGAGAGACGTGGTTATAGTTGATGACAAATATATTGGTTTAGTGCATTCAATAACGAATAAATACATTTTGATAAAGGACTTGATCGAAAAACGAACAATAAAAGTCTATGTGAATGAGTTATATAGGGTGAGAAGAGTTAATAACGATGAAATTCAAAGATATCAAGTTATATCTATTTCTCCCAAAATTGTTCAGATTATGGATTTAGAGTCTTATGATATCTATGAAATTGATAACAGCGATATATTTGCTAATATAAAAGTCGGTGATGTAGTAAAAGGCATAATTTTTAATAATCGTATTGTTATTTTACCATAATACAAATACAAATTGGGTGATTTACATGTCAGATGAAGAAGATATTAATAAATTATTTGAGGTTATGGGTGAAACTCAAAGAAAAATAAGACTACCGGGAGAAGGTGAAGTCCTTGGTATTGTAATTCAAATGCTAGGCTATGATAGAGCAAGAGTTAGATGCACAGATGGAAAAGTCAGACTATGTAGAATTCCAGGGAAGATGAAAAAGCGCATATGGATAAGAGAAGGAGACGCTGTCCTTATAGCTCCATGGGATTTCCAAGATGATAGAGGGGATATTATTTGGAGATACAGTAAAAATGAAGCAAGATGGCTTGAAGAGAACGGATATCTGCAGGTTGAGGAATTTTGAAAGATAATTTTATTAAATCCAAAAAATTGAGGATTTTAGAGGAAAAATTGAATCATTTAAGACAAAAATTTAGAGATAAGAATGATTTTAAAACAGTTGAAGCTGTCTTTGACTCTAAAACCCTTCTAGCGCTTTATAAATTATTTAATGATGGATATTTAGACATTCTAAATGGTGTGATTTCTACTGGCAAGGAAGCTAATGTTTATTGGGGTGTAACTCCAGAGGGACAAGATGTTGCCGTTAAGATTTATAGAATTTCAACTCTTGATTTTAAGAATTTCTTAAAGTATATAGAGGGTG
>JAGGXT010000054.1 GCA_021162905.1 Candidatus Odinarchaeota archaeon
ATATTATATAGAATGGGGATGCGAGATAGGAAGAAGATTAGAGGGTAACATTATTTTGTATGAGACGAAATAAAATCAGTGTAGAAAGCAGTTTGAAAGCAATCTACTAATTTTTAATCAAGATCATTTTTTGCACGTATTAATATTCATCAGAAATCTTATTAAAGTGTAATTGCGGCAATAACAATTCCTCCGATAAATGATTAAGAAAAATTTTTACAATTAAAGGGAATAAGTAGTTATTGAGTTGGATTTTGTTTGTATATTACGTAGCAGTGGTGCTTATGTTTATAGAGATCATCGCAGGGATACTGTCTTTCAGCATACTTGCATTATTTCTTGTGCTAATTCGCCTTATATATGATGAAGTTAAAAATGTCTCTGTAGACAACCTAGGTTTACTCTATGAGAAAAAACAAAGAATAATCACCATGGCAATTAGAGCAAATATAGTCTTTCTCCTATTTTATTTTTCGTATCTTGGATTCCCTCTTGCAACAATAAAACTTTTTGAAGGAGAGAATGTACCACGATACTGGTATGTATTGGGATTACTTCTCTTTGTTTCATATGCTTTAGTGGTTACTAGGGTTTTTAAACTGAGTGAGAGAAGAGAGAATACATTAATTTTCTCAAACAAGTTTCAAGATTATACTATAATATCGGACGTAATAACTTCGATATTAGCTGCATTGATACTTGCTGCAATAGCTGGTGGAATTACCCTAGTAATTACTATTTTTATTGCTCCTAATGTCACGCCAAATCCGTACTTACTTGCAGCATTCATAGTTTTAGCATCTCTCTCATTATTAACACCAACACTTTTGCTACTAAATGAAAGCCGTTTTGTAGAATATCCTATAACATTTTTTTACCTTAGCGCACCATTATTTATAATTTCGTTTAATCCAACAAGTAATACCGAGCAATTTATCTTCTACATTTATGCAATAGCACCT
This sequence comes from Candidatus Odinarchaeota archaeon, assembly GCA_021162905.1. Next base: position 963 of record JAGGXT010000054.1, read on the forward strand.
GCTTTCGTTTGGATGTTTCTAGGAATGGAAGAATTTGAAGAGAACTACAGCAAAGATGAACTTATTGATTATGGCTTTATGCGGATCGATGACGAACCTATTTATCTTGATTATTCCAATATGTCTCTAAAAAAATATTTTACCATTATGTGCAATGATGCGGTATTTGGATTTTTGCTTGTTTTCTTACTTTTTGGGTTGCTGCCATATCTGGCATCAACTAGTTCGTCTGAAACTTTTTCTCTTGTAGAATACATACTGCTTATAACTTTTAGAATTGCACTTCTCATAATCTTAATTGTGTTATATGAAAGTTTATTCCATCTGGTAAGCATCCTTAACCTAAAGATTCTAAATCTTACAGTTACGAAATCGTTAATAGACATAGCACGCAATCAAGATAATTCTTCCCCATCTATCACTTTAAAATTCGATTACGATTTAAAATTAGGAGACAACTTGGAAGCCGCTCTTCTTTTAAATTTGGATTCGTGGATTCGTTTCCTAATAGATGACGTCAAGTACAACTCTGAAGAAAATGAATTTACATTAACTATTAATAAGGATATTCTAGAATACTGGATAAGGGAAGTGAAAAACATCGCCAGCAAAATTCCTAATCTAACTGTAGATAAACTCATTGAGATTATGGATTTTTCAAGAAATCAAGCTTTCTTTTTGCTTTCCATTCTTAAGCAGCAGCCGGGTGCGGATAAATGATACAAGAGTTAAAAAAGATTCTCCAAATAGAAGATTCTCCCAAAATTTCTTTACTTCTTAATAATTTGAGAAATAAGGATTTGATGATAGAATTAGCTGAGTTACTTGCAGCCTCTGGAAAAAGCTACCTTGCAGAATGCCTACTGAATCAAATCCAACTTTTAACCCTAGGCGATGAGAGAGTTGCAAAGTTATGGAAATTGATCGGAGGAACACACTACCTTATGATATCGATAAATCCATTTGAAGATGGTGACATAGATCCAAAATGGAGCCCCAATGGTAAGTATATCGCATTTACTAGTGGACGTTACTTATATGTAATGGATCCAACAAATTGGCAAATTTTAAGACTTATAGAGCTATCTGCAACGCCGTATAACTATTTCAGATGGATTGATGATAGGTTCATTTTTGTACCACTCTCAGAAAAGAGCATAGCTATTCTGGATGTTGCACTAGGTGCTGTTCTCAAAAGGAATATAAATTTAGAGACCGGAATTACAGAGTTCAGCCCAACCGGAAGATTTTTTATAAGACGACTTAGAAAGAATCACACCATAATTTGGGATTTCGTAAATAATGATTTAGTAGCTGACCTAGGTTACCTTTTCAGATATTTCTATCTTTCTGGGATTTGGAGCCCGAAAAAAGAATATCTTATCTACCAGAAAAGACCTTACGAGGGCATAATATTTAATCCCATTGAGAATGAAATCGTGAAGAGGATAAGGCTTCCAGAAAAGTACATCACCGAATTCAAGTGGAATAGTGAAGAAACACTCATTGCCATGAAAGGCTTATCGAAAAGAAAAATTTACATTTATGATGTTGAGCAAGAAAAAACCGTTGCCGTGGTTAAAGGAAGGAAAAATGAGTTTAAAGGCATTGTATACTTTCAATTCTATAGCGATAACAGCAAAATTGTCTTTAGAGATAGAAAGAGAGCAATGAACCTCTTTGATATAAGAAACCAAAAGAGAAAACGTAAGAAAATAGGGAAAATTTACTATCTTAATTTGAATCCCCATAAGAACATGCTAGTTTTATACAGCAAAGATGATTATGGTAAGGGAATGATAATAATTTACGATACAAATAAAGCTAAAAAAGTAGCTTCTCTCCTCGAGAAAAACTATTCTACCGAAGAAATCTATACAATTGATGTATCTCACGATAATAGGTATGTTGCTATCGGTAGTTTAAACTCATCAGTAAGGATCTTTGACAATAATGCAGTGAGATTCATATCACCTGAAAACTTTCCTAACGTGTCTAAAATAAAAAGCCTAGCATGGTCCCCTCATTACCAGCTCTTGTCTATTCTCTATGGAAACAAAGGAGAATCAGACTATATCATCTATGATCTCTCAAAGGCACAATCTTACGTGTTCACGATTCCTAAGGACAACCAAGCATACTACAGAACAATTATTAAAAATGGACAAGTAGTTAAATGGAGCCCTAGTGGCCGCTATATGGCAATTTTATCCACAAATGGGAAAATATTAATCTTTAACACAACAACAATCAATGACATTTACGATTTGTGGAGCGTAGGCTCGATTGCTGATGTTGCATGGAATCCCAACGAGAATCTGCTATGCAGCGTCTCTCTACAAGGAACCATTAAAATATGGAAAAATCGAGTACCTGCTTTTGAAATTAACAAGGAAAATACTAAGCTGTACAGCCTCGTTTGGGACGACACTCGTAAACAGTTCATTACATCTGGTGCTAATGGGTACATAGGCTTCATCAAAGAGCAAAATAATTCATTCAAAATTGTAAATGAAATTAAACTCGATGATGAACTAAAATTGTTTTCGCTGGAAATAATTCCAAAGTACGACTTAATTGCCACAGGGGACAATGAAGGTTTCGTCCACCTTGTTGACTTAAATAATAACAGAGAAATAAAGAAGTTTAAAGCAGGAAACAACACAGTCACAGAAATAAAATACGCAACCCTTTATGATAGACTATATATAGCAACATACAAGGAAAAAGTAATCGGTATTACAATGGACAGCCTTTTAAAAAGCAACCAAGACGTATTAGATGCTAAAAAAGATACATCCGATAGCATATGTGGACAGCATATATAGAAATCAGTAATAATAAGTTATGAGCTGAGACAAAAACATTACCAGCGTTGAGGTTAATAAAGATAGAACGTTTATTGAATCTGCAGAAGAAAAACACAGCTGAATAATCTTTCCATAATTCTTTATCTTACTTAATAAAACCGAACCGTAAAAATTCAAAAAATCACTCCGCACAAAATATCGCCATCACGACAATTTATAAGGCCATTATACCTGTTACCATTGACAAGAATAATTTATTAATCATTTTCCACATAATATTCCAACGGCGAATTATAATGAACTATCTTGACCGAATAGAAATCAACCCGAAGAAAGCTGGCGGAAAACCCGTAATTAAAGGAACTCGAATACCAGTATATCTAATATTGGAACTCATAGCTAACGGCTGGAGTTTCGAAGAGATTTTAAAAAATTACCCTCAACTCAAAAAGGAGGATATATTCGCTGCAGTAGCTTATGCTTCAAAAATTTTAAAGGAAGAGGAGTACGTTGAAATTCTTAGCCGATGAAAATATTCCGCTGAAAGTTGTTGAGAAATTAAGACAAATGAACATTGATATATTATCCTTATCTCTATTAAAGCCTGGTGCTACAGATTATGAAGCAGCTCAGATTGCTCAGAAAGAGAAAAAAATTATCATTACTTTTGATAAGGACTTTGGAAGACTTATTTTTTAGATTTAGGTTTTTTATAATAAAGAAGGACAAGAAAATCCAAAGGAAAGAGTAAGAAGAACATGAACATAGCTGCCTAGACTGCTGCACAATCGTATGTGGGAAGAAAAGCTTATAAATGCACTAAATAACAAATACACTTTTGTTAAGGAGATTAGTAGTCAAAGACACATCTTAAGAAAACCGTAATTTTCTTTTTGTTTATTAAAATTTAATGAGGTGGTGTGATGCCCGAACTTACTCAGATAAGGGATGTGCGTGATATATATTCAGTGGTGCCTTGGGCCTTTCAAATTAAGTTCTTCTACAGGAAGGTGTGGAAGTGGATTGTCATAACGATTTTGGATTCGATATTTTCAATTATAAACCTATTGAGAGATTTAGCAGGTAAGCTTACTGGCGCTAGCAGAGTGTATGATTTCTTAGATTTTCTTTCACTGATCACGGACCCTATCATTTTCATAAACACTGATGTTGAGGAGACAGAAGAAAATGAAGTAAAAATGTTGCACCAGTTCCTCAAAGCAACACGTAAGTCCTAAATGTTACCACTATATTTTTTCTCATTCTTTGTAAAGCGTTCTTCAACAAACGTATAAGCAAGAGATGCTGATACTGAGACAAGAAATAAAGAGATTAGAACAAGAAGTTAAAATACCGAAGAATTAGTTGTGGAGGAGAAAGATGATTAAGATGTCAAAAGAAGAATATAATTTGAACACGCTTAAGGAGACTTGAAAAAGTACGAGAAAATTTAAAGCATTTTCGTAGCCAAATTTTGAAGGAGACGATCTTTCCTTTGTTTAGAGATAACAGAAAAGGTAGCAATAAGAATACATTTTTTATTATTTAATAATCATTTTTCATTTTCCACGAAGATGAAAAAGTATTACCTTTTTGTTTCTATTAACTCTTGTTAACCGAAACATTTAGGAAAAGGACTCTGATAACTTATTAGTTGGCAAATCATTTAATAAATTTCCCTAAGAGTGTCTTAATCGCAAATGTCTTATCAATTTTTTTCTTTAAGGCTTCTATTTCATCCTCTCTCAGAAACATACCTCTGGCTACTCTAAACCTTCCTGTCTCTTTCTCCCAGCTTTCATACCAGAACCTCAAGGCATGCGACCCATCATCAAATTTAATGTAATCTATTATTGAATACCAACATCCAGTAGGTGTTTTCTTTGGATAGAAAACTCTCTCCATCAACCAGCCTTGAAACGCCTCTCTTGGGTATCCTTCAGGTGGAGGAAACTCTACACGGTGTGGTATGGGCTTCTTCAGCTCAGGTGGAAGCGGGCATCCTTTTTCTCCCATTTAAATCACCGACTCTTAAATAGCGCTAGTTGAATAAAAATTTTATGTAAAAGATGCTTTGTTGATCAAAACAATGTTATATGAATCAACTGACGAAAATTTTTGAACTTCATCAAGTATTTCTTTTATTTCATCACTGACGGATGTTCATCATATTGAAAAGAGGAGAAATACATATCCTTTAATTTACTGTAAACATCCATTTTTTGCACTTCTCCAATCAATTTCTTTATC
>JAGGXT010000362.1 GCA_021162905.1 Candidatus Odinarchaeota archaeon
ATTAAATATTACTTCTTGTAAAATTTGATTACTTTGTTATTTTGGTTATAAGTAGTGGTGATGATCATGATATTACTCAATTACCCGAGACCTGATTTTCGAAGAAAAAATTGGATTGATCTGACAGGAAAATGGCTATTTCATTTTGATTATAAGGAGAGATTAACATTTGAAAATGCAAAGGATCTAGATATGTATACTTATGAAATTAATGTCCCCTACCCCTATCAGAGTACATTGAGTGGCATTGGCGCAGATGTAGAGTGCGATGCTATATGGTATGCCTGTCAATTCTCAGTCTCTCCTCATCATTTAAAATCATATAAGACATTTTTAATAAAATTCGGTGCTGTTGACTATGAGTCACATGTTTGGCTTAATGAAAAATATCTAGGAAAGCATATAGGCGGATATGATCCATTCTCATTTAACATTTCCAATATCGTCGAAAATGAGAATACCTTGATTCTGAAAGTTATTGATAGACATGGCGACCAACCTAGAGGAAAACAAGCAAAGAGAGGCGAAAAGCCGAGTGGTATTATTTATACAAAAGTTACTGGGATATGGCAACCCGTGTGGCTTGAAATGATAAAAGGGAAAACATACATCGAAAACTATCAAATAATCATAGAATCCAGTAAGAGCTTTATTCTTAGAGTTCAAATGGGAGGTAAAATGAAAGAGGATTTATCACTTGAGGTGTCAATCACATCTGGAGGGACCTCGATAGAACAACGTGTCATAAGGCTGAAACAAATGACAGTAGAGGAGAAAATAGAACTTGAAGATCCAATCTTATGGAGCCCAGATGACCCCCATCTCTATGATCTGAAATTGACGCTTAAGCATGACGAGGAAATTTTAGATGAGGTAGAGGGATACTTTGGCTTAAGGGAAATCAGTATAAAGGGAGATAAGATTCTATTTAATAGAAAACCCATATACTTGCAGATGGTGTTAGATCAAGGCTATTATCTGGATGGAATTTATACGCCTAAACGTGTTGAAGATTTCTTAAGCGATCTCAAAAATGTTATAGAGATGGGCTTTAATGGTGTGAGAGCTCATCAAAAACCTCCAGATCCCAGATATCTTTACATAGCTGACTCATTAGGTGTGCTAGTTTGGGAAGAGATGGCTGACTGGGGTATGAGCTTAAAGAAAGAAAACCTTGAAATTTTCTTATCGCAGTGGAGCAACATAATAAAAAGAGACTTTAATCACCCAAGCGTTATAACATGGGTTCCATTCAATGAGAGAATAGAGCCTACTAAAAGCGAAGAGGCAAGAAAGTTTATTTTAACAGTCTTTGAAGAAACTAAAAAGTTAGATCCAACAAGGCCAGTTATAGATTCAAGCGGCTGGACTCATGTAAAAACTGACATAATGGATATTCATGATTATCTATATTGCATGAATACGGGACGGGAGTATTCGGAGATTTTAAACTATGAGGAGTTATGGAAACCAATTATTGAGGGAACCGAGTTAATAGAGATAGGGTCAGAGCCTTTCCGTATTTCGATCCCTGGAACGTATAAAAAACAACCAATAGTTATCAGTGAGTTCGGCGGCTGGGGAATAGAAGGACAAAAGCCAGTAATTGATAGAAAACCATATGTCTATGCAAAATTATATGACTCCTTTAGGTTGCAAGCGAAATTTGAAGAAATTGTTAAAGCAATAGCTTTGGCATCTAACATTTCTGGGTATTGCTACACTCAGCTTTATGATGTAGAGGGCGAGCTAAACGGTCTACTAACATACAACAGAAAATGGAAGGTAGACCCTCAAAAGATAAGAAAAGCGAACAACGAAGCTTTAAGAATATGGAAAGAAAAAGTAATGGAATAGTTTATTTCTTCTTCTCTCTTTTTAATTCTCTTGCTGGTATAAGTGGAATCACCGTAAGTAATATCAATAACGCGGCTGCTATAAAGATTATTGGCGTTGGAATATATCCTGGTTGTCCATCGATTATTGTAGGAATCCCATATTCTGATGCCAACCAACCTCCTATTAATGGTCCGGGAATCATTGTAAATAGAACAGTAAATAATATGAAGTATCCACTAAATTGTCCTCGCTTCTCTTCAGGATAAAGATCCTTTATCCAAGTGCCAGAAGATATAGACCAAGTAGTCATAAAGAACAACCAGAGGGTTCCTGTTATGAACAGCAGAACTATATCTGTAGAGATAGCAAAAAGGAACAATGAGATACTTTCCATGAAAATTGATACGACCGCTATCTTTTTTCGACCTATTTTATCTGTAAGAATTCCTATTGGATATGATACTATAATTGAGACCAAGAGAGCAAAAAATATCAGAAGCGATGCTACTTCTAAGCTTAACTTTATGTAATGCTGAAGATATATGATGATGAAAGGGAAAAAGATGTTGACTGCCATGCCCCAAAGCCCAGCTCCCGTCAGTACCAAGAAATAATCCTTATACTCCTTTATCTTTTCTCTTCTAAAGGTGCTCTTTATATGTTCCCAGATACTTATATTTAATGGCTTCAAATTTTCAGGTTCCGGCGCAAGTATAGCTCCTGTTACACCAAAAATGCCGACAAGAGCACCAACTATGTAGAAGAATATAAAGTAGCCAAACCATTCAATTATGAATCCAGAAGCACCATAAGTAAGTAGTGCAGCAAGTAAAGTCATTATTTGAACTAGGCCAACAGCCTTACCTCGATTCTCTAAGGTTGTAACATCAGTAACATACGCATTGAATGTAGCGTCATATGCAGTAGATCCAAAGAATGTCATTATACAGTCAAATAGAATTGCAATGAACACAGCCATAGCCACAGGTCTAAGTAGTGCAGCAAGGGGGAACATTGCAGTTGTGACAGTCCACGCTATATATCCAACAAGTAGAAATATTTTCCTTTTACCCTTAATATCACTCAGAGATCCCATAAATATAGTAGTTATCGTTGCTACGGCAGCACTCGCTGCAACCATGTATGAAACATACATAGGCACCGGTGCAATTGCGTTATACAAGAAAACATTATAATATTGGTTTTCAACTGCCCAAGCAACTTGACCTGCGAATGAGAGAAAAGCTATAGTAACTAAAATTCGTGGAGGTAGCTTTTCTGGCATGTTCATCACGCAAGGCAGTATATAATTAACAATATAAAAGAAGTGTAAAAGAGATATATAAGGATTTAACAAAAACAGCATATGCTGGAAATAATTAATGCAATAGAGCTGTTAACCTTTCTAAAAGTTTTTAAGCATGATAGTGATAAAATTTCTTAAAGATTACATTAATAAGTTTGGGAAGGGACTATTGCTTCTTTTTGCAATAGTTCCTCCGTTCTGTAAAATCTTGGAGTTGGAAAAATGAGTCGTATTTGGAAGGTTGTTTTTGAAGGAGAAGAGCCTGGAGTAGCTGATGACTTTGAATTGAGCTTTGTAGATGTAAGAGATGTGATAGGAAGGTTTCTAGGAGTGAAAAGAGAAGCCATGAACAAAATTACAGAAAACATAAAAAACGAGGAGAAATATAGTGCGATAGGTAACATAAAGGAAGTAGTTAGTCCCGAAGGTGAGGAGTTATCATTAGGTGGTTTCATTGCTCTACTTGGAATAGATAAGAACGATCTAAAGTTTGGTTTTCTCTTTGCGTTTATAGAGAACGAAGCAATGTTAATCGCTATCTGGCCAGAACCCTTTGCAGATGCAATAAAGGAAAATGAGAATATACTAGGCGGTGTGATATACTATATGGTGGAGAAGCCTGATAACTGGAAGAGAGTGGATTTAATTTTACCGATTAAAGAATGAGATAGCCTCATCAATACGCTAAAAATTAGCGAGGCCAGCAATACAATAATTCTCACCCTTTTTATCATATTTTAAATTTATACAATTTTTATTCTCTTAAGAAGCACGCAAACCATTTTCTTATAGACATTGAAAATCTCAGTTATGTAATCCATAAAAATAGTCTCAAGGATTACTCTAAAGGATTCATTTGCTCTATCATTAAGATTAAGTGCTTGTAACAATAGCTCTGTAACAATTGATTTTGCTAATTATCGAAAAAATAATGATGTCCGAAGCTTTATTAGAAACCGAAAACTATATTTTGTGCTATAGCACAAAATTATATAGTAGGTGGTGAAAAATGCCATTCGGAATGGGGCCAGCCGGATGGTTTCTAATGCCTTACATAGCAAGTTGGTTCAGCTATGCATTTAGATACTGGCCCTACATGTGGTGGCCCTGGTGGCCATATTACTACTTATGGACTATGCCATATATGTATCCCTACACATATCCGGTCATGTCTAAAGAAGAGGAATTAAGAATTTTAGAAGAAAATGCAAGGATGCTAGAACAACAGTTAAATGACATAAGGAAACGCATTGATGAATTAAAAAAGAGCGAATAAAAAATAATGCGTGCTTTCATTTTACTTTTTATTTCTTTCTTCTTTATAATGATCATTAAGCTTAAACTGTCAAGATATTGTAACCTTCTTGAGTCGTCCTCCAATCATAATGCATAAAAGGAATACGATAAACCCGCCAAAATCGCTTAGAGGAGGCACCATCATGAGAAGGCCTCCTATTAGTAATATCGTATTCCAAGTAGAATAGTCTGAGAGTTTATACTTTGAAGTTATAAGATCGATAAATCTTGAAATGAATATAATCCCCAGTCCTAAAATTGCATTGGAACACCATGAAATGTAATCATAAATTGGTGGACTGATCAAGCTTTCAAGCGGACCACCCATTGGCATCTCGTAGTATGATTCAATTGCGCTAGCTACCTGCTCAACTGATACGAAGAATTGAAAGTATATCATGAAGTAGGCAGAATTTAAAATTTCAATTAAGTGACCTATGATTATAATAATAACACCATGCTTTAAGATTTTGTAATCCTTAGTTAAATTGGTATTCGCCAAATTTAATTTAATAGCACTATATAATGGAAATATTGCTGCAATAATATACACAATCGAAACCATTTTCAGAAAGTTTAAAAAAGCCTCTGCAAACTCAATTAAAGTTTTCTCGCCCTCCATGTATAAAGATTGGATTGTAGAAACTGGTGCTGCAATGATTAAGACCGCAATAAATGCGAAAACAAATGATGCTACCAGCATAGAGCCATAAAAATGCAAAGAGCTTCCAAAATTACGAACATTTTCAAATACTGGAAACTTTTCGTTTTCCATATTTTGGTCCCCCTATGTATATATTGTCTAAAAAGCCCTAAAAAACATTTTGATGTTCACTAATGTTTTATAAGAGTGAATTATATAGCTATTTCAGAAAAATAAGAGCCCAGGATATATATTAAAGAAGAGTTATAACAATTTACCTAGAAGTCTGGGTGTGAAGGATCTATGGCTGAGAATTTTAATTTTGAGGCCAAAATTTATGATTATGTATGGGGTAGCAAAGATTATCGTCCAGAAGTACTAGCGTTAGATAGGATATTTAAGGAATTTTCAGTTAAGGATGTTTTAGATGCTGGCTGCGGCACTGGAAACCACGCCATCCTTCTAGGTGAGTTAGGATACAATGTTATTGGTGTTGATATTTCCGAAGAGATGATAAAAAGGGCCAAAAGAAAGAATAAATGGGAGAACGTAAAGTTTTTCATAGAAGACATACGAGAACTTAATTTTAGAGAAGAATTTGATGCTGCTATTTGTCTGGGAGTTACGATAGCTCATATGGTGACAGATAAAGATATGGATATGTTTTTTGCGAGTATCTATAACGCACTAAGAAGTGAAGGTATTTTCATATTCAACGCTAAAAATGCAAAGAGGATAGATGAGTCGCTATTAAATAAACTTCGACCAGGAGAATATGTTGATGTAGAGGATCTAAGAATAATGAGCCTTGATTTTGTTAGTAGAGATGAGGAGAATCCAAATGTATTAATCTGGGAACCCATATGGTTCATAAAGGAAGGGAGCACTGTCGATTTTATTAGGAGGAAGATTAAGCTTAGATGGTTCTACAAAGATGAAATAATGTCCTTTATCAAAAAGCACAATTTTAGAGTTATAGAGGTGCTAGGTGATTCTTTAACAGGAGATACCTTTGATGAGGCAATTCATAGCGAGATGTACTTTGTACTGCAAAAAAGTAATAAGGTCTAATATTCACATAGATTATATTACTGCTCTTAGTGAGGAGTTATCATGCCAAGGAAAAAGTATAAACTTTCAGATATTTTTGCCATCCTAGGAGCCTTTCTAGCTATTCTATCAGGAGCTCTAACAATAATAGGAACTAGCCTTTCTACGTTGATTCATTTGTCAATTCCAGCATTTGGAGGTTTTGCAAGCGGACTAATAGCTGGCTTAGTACTTGTTATAATAGGCGTAATTGTACTTGGGAGTTTAGGTGTAATATCAAGCTCCATGAGGGTTGAGATGAACTGGATCGCATACTTTGTATTCGCAATTGTGACGTTTCTGCTTGGATCTACGCTATCTGCCTTACTTTTCTTATTAGCGACAATCCTTGCGTTCTTTAAATCATAAGCATTATTTACATTATTTTATTTCCTTCTTCTATTTTACAGAGCTCTATGATTTAATGGTGAAAATCGTAAAGGACAAAGTAAAGGAAAATATAGGTAGCTATATGAGATAATTTAATTATTATACTGCACCTGCTTTTTTTAAAGCCTTTATAAGTTGGTTCCATGCATAGGGATGAGTGTAGATACGTTCAACATTTTCCTCGTATGTAATTTCCACCTCTGGCTCTTTATCAGGAACGCTAATATCGATATCAATATATCGAACAATTTTCCTATAGGAGGATTCTGGAGCGGCATAACATATCACACTTTTGAACCTATCTCTATTCCTTGAAAACCAAGCCTCGGCAACTCTTGCAAGTTTTTCCCATACAGTATTTGCAAGTTCCCAATCCCACTTATACCCGTATTTCTCTATCCATGGGAAAAAGGGGGCGTCATATATCAGATTATGTCCCCTCCACTTAAAGTTCCAATACTCCCTAGGTTCTAAGGCAAGAGGTTCAGACACTGTTACAAAATATATATTCTTGGCTTTCTTTTCCAGCTCTATTAGTTTCTTATGAAGAATGTTTCTTGGTGGATCATAAGGCTTTTTTGCGGCGCAAGGAACGAAAATGAGATGACTATCCTTAACTGGTGGCACATGCTCTTCTGCAATAAACTTCAACCAGTCCTTCACAGGTGATTCGTCAAGAATTCTTAACACATCACGAGGATCAGGTAGAAACAATTTCGGGTTTAAATCAGGATTTATCTTTAGTGCATCTTCTAAGGTCATCTTCATTTTCCATTACCCGCATGTTTAGCTTTATTACTGCATTATTTTCATTACTATAGATTATATATAATTGTTAGCTTTTGTTAGAATATTAAGTATTGAAAGACCTACTAGGTAGAAAAATAGGAATATTTATAAATGATAATAGGTCATAATACTGCGATAGCAAAAAAGTTGCTGCTTTTGGCTCTTTTTTGCTAATTTAAAAGGTGAGTTAGATGTCAGAATTTAGTACAATTGGTAGTTTAAGACCAGGTTTAAAACAAGTTAGTTTGAAATTTAAAGTAATCAGTAAATCTGATGTGCGAGAAGTAAATTCTCGTTTAGATGGATCGTTACATAGAGTAGCTGAAGCAATAGTAGGCGATCCAAGTGGAGTAGTTACCATGACACTGTGGGATGACCAAATAGATATGATAGATGAAGATGAGACTTATGTCTTAAAGAATGGGCATACAAGTATCTTTAGAGAGAGACTGAGGTTAAATATTGGAAGATTTGGCTCTATTGAAAAATCGGACGAGAAGATTGAAGAAGTAAATATGGATAATGATGTTAGCAGCAGGACGTATGAGAGAAGAAGTAGAGAATATAGAGGTAGAGGCTTTACCAGACGAGGTAGAAGCCGCTACTGATTTTTATTTATTTTTGCTAAAAACTTACTGCTTTTTGAAACGTGAGTATGCGTAGCAAAGATAATAATATAGATTAATTAAAAATAAATATCCTAGCGCATTAGTACGTGGAAGTGCTTTTATGCAAGCTCTTAATTCTTTTTCTAAGTTAAGATTAAGAACGAAATTTTTACTTGGCTGGTTTATTTTAGATCTTGTTTTATCAGTAATAATTGCAAAGACCACTGGTGATTTTTCATTAGCTACATACTTACTTTTATGGATATCATTGAGCATTATTGCGTATAAGATAAGACCACCATTTTTCATTTTCTCTGCAGTTATATTAGCATTTCTGGAAGAAACAATTGTCTATTATCTCAGGGGAGGACTTCAAGGTGCTGCAAAATCTTTAGTAGACGATCTTGCTGGGGCAATGCCTGTTTTTCTCGCAATGATAATGGGTTGGTGGTTTGTGCTTAAAAGATATCATTTTGATGAAGAAAGTCTATATTTATTTTCGGGGATGCATGGGTTCTTCGTAGAAATTGTAGCTTCTGGTCTGATCCTTAATCCAGTTGCCATCCTTCTTTTCGGAGGCTCTTCAATTTTCATATATGCCACAATAATAACATGCCCGCAACGACCAAAAGCAGAAGAAAATATAAGAGAAGTAAGCATCTCCAAGAAAATAGTTCTTTGGCTTGGAATTTTAGCTTTAATCATCATAGGAGGCATTATTGGAGATACGTTAAGAAAGTTTTTAGTCTAAATAATCATAAGAGTTATATTTTCTAAATTACTAATCATATATACTGGGGATTATATGAGCGTCAAGTTTGGCCTTCCAGTATACGACAAAAGTGGTGCGCTGATTGGCTATTTATTGAAAAAATGGGACGAATGGTCATATAGAGTACTTATATCAAACAACCCTAATTTTGAAGAAGTTTTTGACATTAACAAATATGAGAAACACCTACGTAATGCATTAGCTACGTTCTTTTCTCTCTCAAAAGAAAAGCTAAGAGAAAAATTAAAGAGTATTTACAAGATAACAGAAGATCTTGACAATCCGACATACTTTCATCTTTTAGTTGATTACACCCATAGACATTTCGATGTACATTTTCTTAAAACACAACTCAGAATTTATCTTCTTGTACACGTAAACTTGCTAAGTAAGGAGAATAATAAGTATGTGTTTCTTAAAAATAAAGACGAAATCGATGAGCTAAAAATACCATTAGATAAACTAGACAGAGAGGTCTTTGGATCTCAAATCAGTGGCATCATAGGTAGAGTCATAGGTCCTGTTTACTTCAAATACTCTCTCATAGATGTTCAAAGTCATTTTGGATATAAATTCATTCCTGCTGGTACGACGTATTTCACAATTCGATCTACAGATATTGAATTCTTTGCAAAAACCAGATTACCAGTAGATATTATGCACGGTGATACAGTTATAGTGCTTGGAAAACGACGGGTATATAAAAATGAAGATGTTTTTGTTGTAAAGAAATTATTTTCCTTCAGAAAATACGCACTATGGGAAATAGAGTAACTCATGAATAAAAGTTTGTACTTAAGCTTAAATAGTAGAACCCCTTAATTTAGAAATATACTCATGCTAATTTTATGGAGTTGGAAAAATGGGGTTGATACATTTCAAGCCAAGTGAAAGTGGCCTTTTCAGAAAGTTTTTCCTAATGCTATATGCAAAGTTCGAAATCCCATATCTACGGTTCAACTACTTGGTTATAAAATACGCATTTAAATCCAAATTTTGGAAGGCGTTCTTCATGCCACTGGTATATCTAAATGCCTTTATAATGCTGAGATACGGACAACACGGAAAAGTAGTAACGGTAATGGAAGTAGAAGAAATGCTTAAAGAGCATGATAAAGTATTAATTGCTGTAGGGAGCTGTAGATGTCGTCTAGCCTCGCCAGAGGCTTGTAATTGTGAATTAAAAACGGACATTACCTTGAGACTTGGTGCCGACGTTTATAAAAGGAATTTCCCAGAGGATTACAAGGTGATAAGCAAAAAAGAAGCTGTTGAGTTGATTAAAAGCTTCAACTCTAAAGGATTGGTCCCTATGATATTTACGTTTTGCCTATGTGGTGGTGCTCAATATGCATTTGTCATCTGCAATTGTTGCAAGCATGCATGTATCCCGATGTTAGCACAAAAAATAGCTAAGTTTCACACCTATGATCCAGGTAACTATTTGGCAGTGGTCGATGAGTCAAAATGCGTTGGTTGTGGAACATGTATAGAAATATGTCAATTAGACGCAAGGAAAATAGTTAATGGGAAGGCTAAAGTAAATCCATATCTCTGTGTTGGGTGTGGTGCATGTTACTTTGCTTGTCCAAATAATGCCACTAAAATGGTTAAGCGACCAAAAGAAATATTAGAGCGACAATTAAGAGCACTTAGAAGCTTTTCCACTGAAATCCACCATCTATAAAAAACATATGGCATTAATTTTTATTTCATTTTTTAATCAATATAAAGGTTTCAGGGAAAACGGATACATTATGCTTACTTATTTGTTTCAAGAGAAGGATTGCTGATGCATCCTTACTTTGGATTACCGCAGTTTATCTATTTTTCTCTTTTTCGTTCATTCATTTTTCATTTTTTAATTCTTTTAATTTCATCATCCCAATGCCATGTAAGTTTCTCCCACATGAATTTGTTCTTTAGGAACCAATGTTTTTGGGGTAACTACTACTATATCTCTAGTTCACAAAGCATCTTGTTTTGGTTTTCCAGAGCGATTTTTAATAGTTTCTTTCTTTTTCATCTGCAACACTGATTTCAATTTTGCTTTTTCATAATTCCTCGCTCAACTAATATTATTCACTTTAATTTTCGCTCTTAACAATATCTACATGAGATCTTTTGCTATTTTTTACTCTTAAATCAATAGAACTTTAGAATGGTACAGCAAGAAAATACGCGCATGAAATAGTGGTACTCTAATTTGCAAATTTCTCTTTTATATTGAGACTTTTTGTTTAGGAGGAACATCACTTTTTAGTGAAAAATACAATTATGCCACGTTTGTTTAATTCACAGTATCGCCTCTTCTTTACTTATAGAAGAAAAACATGAATTATTTTCTTTTCAATG
>JAGGXT010000017.1 GCA_021162905.1 Candidatus Odinarchaeota archaeon
ATATGGGACATTATGATATGCATGTAAAAGTAAACGAGTTAAATAATTATTTTGAAAGTTAACCAAGTCATCATAACTTTCTATCTTTTTAATTTCTAAGTATTCTCGCCAGAAGTATTCATTAAGCACCTTTATGACAGCCATATGCAAGGCTCTTTTAAATCTAGAAGGCATATAAATACCTCTGTTTTATACGTCAACTCTTATTCCTTTGACTTAATATAGTGCTATAATTTAAATTTATCCTATAGCTAAAACAAGTTACTTTAATTGTGGCACATTAACTCTTAGTTTGTTTTCAGCAGCATATTTTCTCAGATATTTAAGAATAGTTTTAGACATCACATCTTTAGACAACTCTGAGTTGTATTCATTTACAACTTTCAGAAATGCCTTCTCTGCAAGATCCTTTCTCAGCTTAGCATCTTTGATTAATTTTTCAATAGCATTGGCTATACTTATTTCATCCCCATCAGCTAATAAGACATATTCATACCATTCTTTCTTTTCCTTAAATGCAGGTCCAGCAATAACAGGAACCTTGCATGCCATTGCTTCTAACATGCTTGATGGAAAACCTTCAGAAAGACTTGGAATCACAAAAATATCAGTATCTCTTAAAATCTCTGCGACTTTTACTGGTGGTTTATATCCAAGAAAAACAACATCATTAAGTTTAAGACTTCTAGCTAAGTTTTTCAGTTTATCTTCTTCTGGACCAAAGCCTACTATAAATAATTTGATATTCTTATACTTACTTTTTAGCAAAGCAAAAGCCTTTATGAGAGATAATATATTTTTCTCGGGTGATAATCGAGAAACAGTCGTAATTATAATTGATTCTTTCTCCATTTTTTTAGTATCTCTGGGATGAAAGATTTTTGTATCAACACCTTGAACTACGTATATGATTTTTCGTTTATCTATCGATGGAAAGTAATTAGAGAGATCAGTATTTGTAACTATCAAGTTAGCAGTCTTAAAAGCTATATGTTCTAAAAGGTACAATATTTTTTCTAAAATGATACCCCAAGAATAGCGATACCTTACAGTTCTTCTTGAGAGACCAGCAACCCTAATAATACTAATTTTATTTCTAATCCTTGACAAAAGAGAGACTACTAACCCAGTATATGTATGTCCTCCTAAGCTCATAAGTATGAGATAATGCTTTTTAGAAACAAGTCTGTTTGCTTTCAAAAACGCAAGAAGAAGATAGCTTAAATACGTTGGTATTAATCTTAATCCAACATTACCCAAATTTGCAAATTTTATTAAAAAAACACCTTTTTTTCGTTCTTCTAACAAATATCTACCTGCAGAAGTGTCCGAAGCAATCATATCTACGTCAAAAATGGACTCGTCAATTAATTTTTTGAGTAGAGGATAGTATTTACTCTCATAATCTCTTTTCCTGAATCCGGGCTCCATTATCACCAGTATTGGAATTTTATTCATAATTGTTGCACCATTAATATAATTTACAAATGAAAAATGAAAAATTACAAAACATTAAATTTTTAATCGAAATTGTGTAATAAATATTAAAAAATTATGTGGACAAACGATGAAAGTTTTACATGTAACCCCATTTTTCGCGGAAGGATATGGTGGAACAGAGAGATACTCCTATTTTTTAACGAGAAAACTGGCATCTCTTGGAGTTAAAGTTACTGTTTTCACTTCAAGGTTAAGTAATAATTCTCCTGCTGACTATTACATGTTACCTAACCTTCGTGTTAGACGATTCTTAACGATGGGAAATATATGGGGAATTAATCCTTTAGCGCTTATGTTTCCTAGCTTACTTGCTGATTTAGACGATTTTGATGTTGTTCATGTTCATTCGTACTTGTATTTTACGTCAAATCAAACAATATTAGCTAAAATATATCGAAGCTATATAAATATGGAAAATCCACCTATAATCTTACAGATTCATGGAGGAATCGGCGTTCCCAAATACATGAAAATTAAGCCGTATAAAATGTTCGGTAAGCGATTTTATGATCTAATTTTTGGAAAACTAACTTTAATAGCATCTGATTTCATTGTGACAATGTCCGAGCTTGAATGGAACTTACTAAGGAAGTATTTTAGGCTAAAGTACGATAACCATATAATATTGCCAAACGCTGTTGATGATTCAATACTTAAGAGAGCAAAATTCGTAGAAGTTGATGAAACAGGACCTCCATTTACAGTAATTTATGTTGGTGATCTGGAACCTTGGAAAGGGGTTGAAAATTTACTCATTGCGACAAAAATATTAACTAAAGTGATAAAGAACCTACGAGTTTTAATAGTAGGTGAGGGGACTCAAAGAAAAAACTTAGAGGATTTTGCCGCGCGAAATAAGCTACCTGTATGGTTTGCAGGTTATCTACCACATAGTAATGCACTTACCGAAATAACATATTCCAATGTATTTGTGTTGCCTTCTCTTTGGGAAGGAATGCCAACAGTGCTTTTAGAGGCAATGGCTCTCAAAACACCAATAGTAACCACAAATGTAGGGGCTGTTTCAGAATTGATTAAAAATGAGATTAATGGTCTAGTGGTTCCGCCAAATGATCCTAAAGCGTTAGCTAATGCTATATATAAACTTTGGAAAGACCAAGATTTTGCTAAAAGATGTGCCGATCGCGCATTCAATGATGTTAGGCGCTATTATACATTCTCGAGAGTTGCAAGAAAGATAATTCGATTTTATAAACTGGCAATAGATTTGGCTCTTGAGAAACGTAAATACCGTCTCTCTAAGTATGTACCGAAGGATATGATTGAACATACAATGGGTAGACCTTATCAAAGAGTAATCTAATAA
>JAGGXT010000096.1 GCA_021162905.1 Candidatus Odinarchaeota archaeon
AGCGGTTCAATAATATGGCGGAATTGGGTAAGAGGGTGCTGTTGGAGGTGACATAAAAAATAAAAGGGAGTAACGAGAACGGGTTATAGAGCGACGAAGTTTTTCATAGAAAAATAAAATAATATTATACCTCTCTTTCCCTTATTTTTAAATTCTCTAGGTAGATGGTATCCGAAAATTCCTTTTTGTTTTTGTCCATCCATACGAACTCGAGACTTAATGTCTCCTCAGGTATCTTTTTTGCTATTGCAGATATTATTATGTGAATCTCTCCTTTTGGTTTGAGTTTTTTAATAAGCTGCGTTGTAGCAAGATCTTCTATTGGTATTGTTTTGATTTCAGGAAAAGTCACTCTAATATTTCGTAGGTCCAAGAAATCAACAGGTAAATTTCTGATGTAAATATTCTCTGCGAAATCGTCTCCACTGTTTTTTGCTTTTATGAGAATATCAAATTTATCACCAATCCGGACTGGCATGACTCTACTATATTCTACATCATATACAAACTCGGCTTTCTCTTTAATTACTCTAATTTTAAATGTACCTAACGGCAAATCAAGACCAAGTTGCTGTACTTTTACTTGAGGATTTATCGCGTATACTCCTACATCTTTAGATACGGTAACCAAAAATGATAATTTCTTTTTATCGCTTTTCATTTTAGGTATGGTTAACATATATATTCCACTTTCGTCCTCCTCTACCATTATGTTGGAAGGTGTTTTTTTGATTTCAAAGTTCTTTGGTATGAAGTCAATAATTTTAATATTCTCTATCGTTCCACCTATTTTTTTAATTAGATATAAAAATTTAACATTCTTACCAGCAATAACATCTGTCACATCAAATGCTGTTTTCCCATTTACAAATAATTTAACATCTAATTTTGGTTTAAGATCTATAGTGATTACTTTGTTGCCGTAGAAAGTAACATTCTCTGGATTTCTAATAACAACCTCTCCAAATTTACATAAGACTTGTGGTTTTATTTCTCTTTTTATAAATGCCATCGTTGAGAGATCTTTAAACATTTTCTCAAGTTCTGAAAATGATTTAATTTTCATAGGAATTATAATTTTAAGTGGGACTCCTGGATCGAAGTTTTTAAAGATAGCAATACTTGTATCATTTATTCTTAGCCCTTCTACCTTGCCCAATTCAAAAAATATATCCGAAACAATATCTTTAGGTATCACATCATAGAGTATTACAGTTGAGACAACATCAGGCATGTTGTTCTTTATTGAAAGAATTAGATTTACTGTACTTCCAGGCCTACCTTCAGGTTCTATTGCGATATCTCCTGATATTGCAAATGGCTCTTGAGTAACTATGTATGGTGGAGTTATATTTATAGGAATTCCTTCTACTTTATATGTTTTCCTATCCGCCTTTACAATGGGCGCAAAGACGGATTTTATTTCATTTACTGCTATTGCTAATATATTTATTTCAAATTCCTCATGAGTCGATAAATCCTTCTTAATAGCTATACTTCTTTTTCTTTCATTGAAGCGTTGTTTTAACCCAGAGGGAGAAACCTTATAAAGCTTAAATCCTTCAGGAATTACATTCTCCACAGATTTGATATGAATAAGCTTGGTACAAATATTCTTTATTTTAATATTAAATGTAACCTCATCAAATTTCCTATAAACAGCCTTCCTTGGTGTGATATTTATCGTAAGTATTATGCACACGAAAAAGCCTCCTATGAATCCTAGAAACATATAAATTTAAAAAATATAAAAATTTTAAGGGTTTTTTCTTCTTAGCTTCTTTCTTTTTCACTCTCCTCTTCAGCTGCTCCGTACACCATTTGTAATCCATAAAGAATGTCAGCTGTGGTTAGTACTCCTATTAGTTGTCTATTTTCAACTACTGGAACTAATGGCAGTTTTTTCTCGTTTACATAATTAGCTGCGTCAAGTAAGTCTGTATTTGCATCAAGCGGGTCAACCTTAACCATAATCTCTGAAATCTTTATAGTATCTGGGTTTTTATTTTCGTCACTAAGCACAGTTTTTACTAAGTGAAATGCTGTTACTATTCCCTGAGGCTCATTATTTTCGTCGACTATAACTAAATCTGGTATATCGTAGTCTCTCATTATTCTTGCTGCTTCTCTAACGCTTATATCCGCTGAAACAGGTACATATTCATCATATATTTTTAAATTTTTAATTGGGAATTTGATACTTTCTTCACTCATATTATCACCCATTTACTTCTTTTTTCCACCTAATAAACTTGCAATTACTTTACCAACATCTGATATGGCTGAATCCACTCTTACATTCATCCTTGAGAGTGATGACAACCCAGAAAATAGTCCTTGAACGGCCTTTCCAGTAGCAGGAAGTTTTACTTTAGGTATAGCGACAGGTGGTACTGTAGGAGGCTTGATACCTTGAGGAACTCGGGTTGGTATAGTTGGCGGCCTTATTTGGGGTACCTTTACTTGAGGTATTGAAACCTTAGGAGGCTGACCTACTGCTCTAGGTATTGTTGGAAAATGCACCTTTGGTAACTGAGGTAATCGAGTTGGTGCGCTTACCTGCTTTTGAAACAGAGGAGCTAGAGGATTAACAAATTGTCCTGTTCTGAATGATGAAAGCGTTGATTTATTAAGTATATTCTGAAATTGAGCAGGTAGTTGCGAAATGTACCTTGCAGAATGGGTATTAATCTCAGAAACTATACGTTGAAAGTTATTTACTATGCTTGGTGGAATAGGTTTCCCTATATTTCCTTGAATTTGCTTTAGGAGGTTACCATATTGTGTTATCCATCTTTGAGAATTACTTAGTAGATTGGGGTCTATATTCTTAATAATGTCTTGGGGCAAGCTGCGTAATAAGCTGACCATCTGACCATAGAGGGACTGTAAATGATAATAATCTTGAGAATCAATAATACCTTTAGTCCTTATTCTTTGTAAAATTCCATCTATAGCTCCGCCTAATGATTTTATACTTGCCATTATGTATGGCAATGCTGCTTTTGTTAATGGTTTAGCATCCACAATTAGCCTATTGACTATTGTATTTGCTTGCTGTAGAATTTCTGGAGACAATCTACCTGTCTGTTTTCCTTGTAATGCCAAGTTAAAGAGCTGATCAACTTGTTGTTTTATCCTATTATAACCATCAGGGCCTACTTGTTTTTTGACAAAATCTGCATTCTGTTCAATTGTAGCCTTTAAATCAGAGACTGCATTATAGAATATATTTGGATCTATTGTTGGAGGCCTTGTAGCAACTCTATATGTTGGAGTTGGATATGCTCCCATGTACATAGGTGTTGAGAGTAATCGATACAGAAGAAGTAATGCTAAGAGTCCCGATAAACCTCCACCTCTTTGATGGTAGGGAACATAATAACCTGGCGCATAGTAATAGGGATTCATGGGGCTCATTGTGTATCCCATGGAATAATATGGCATTGAAGTATATGGTGTATGTTGTGGATAGTAATATTGCGGAGTGGCTATAGCCGTTTGAAATTGTTTAGGAGATAGTTGCTTATACCTTAACCAATAGACAATATCATTTAAAAGGGAATGTATTTGTGCTACTAAGTTTTGAAAATTCCACATGAGGTCCTCTCGTGCAGATTCACGAATTATTATAACTCCATATTGAGATAATTGTTCTAGGAGAGAAATTAGCATAGTATAATGTTCATGATACAATTTTTTACTATGCTTTTTGGCTAATTTTTCTATTTTTGCTGAAAGCTTTAGAATTTTACTAACTGCGGCTTTATCCATGTATCTGAATAATTCGTTTGTAAGGTCGTTCCATTCTTTGACTATTTCTTCCCATGTTTTCCAATCTTTTTTAAACAACATACTTTTTCACCAGGAGTGAATTATAAAAACAAAATTATGATGTTATTATTTTAAATTATAGTATGAAAAATAATAAAAAAGTTCTTATTTACGCATAATCAAAGACTCAAATTCCTTAGCCATCTTCTTAAAATATTCAAGATCTTTTTGTGTTACTGGGCTATTACTATTATTCATAAAGCTTTCAGAGGCTATTTTCTCAATAAATTTTATTCATGTTAATTTTATAGCAAATCGAATAAATTCCGATCTATTTTTAAATTCCCCTCGCTTAATAAGATAATCAATTAATTCTAAATCATTTTTTGATAATCTAACTGGCGTTACT
>JAGGXT010000193.1 GCA_021162905.1 Candidatus Odinarchaeota archaeon
GATACCGAGTACGGGTCGGGTATTTTCAACATGCATATTGTTCGGGGCAGTGTTTCGTCGTTCATCAGGAAGCACATCCTCGATATCGTTAAGATAGAGCTCTATTACATATCCCCCAAGGGGATCGTAACCCTCAGGCTGACACCTTATGGGACAAATCTTGATGGCATGACTGAAGAGGAATTTAAACGTTTCATAAGTAATAAGAATTTCCCAGAGGAGATAAAGTCCTATCTACCCTTCTAACCTTCTCCTTTATTTATACATTTGCTTTGAGTCTGTGCTTAGTTAGTTTTTCATCTAACTATGCTTAAAAATAAAAATAGAAAATTAAAGATTGCTTACAACCTTATAAGCCCTTAAATAGGTTTCATAAATAGCCTTAGCTGCTTCTATAATTTGATTTTTTTCAGATTCCTGTAGTTCATTCCATATATCCGAATTTAAAGAACGTGAAATTTTTCCAGGAACTGTTACAAATACGGGTTCTGGGACATCGCTGAAAGTTCTAGGAATTGCGAAACTAAGTACTTTCCCCGTATTTAAAATTATACCTCTGATTATCTCAATAAATGAACCTGCTGGTCCCCATCTCGTTCCTCCTAGAGCTTTAATTACTTCCATGCTAATGTTCTTAACATAGGATTCTACATCCGCCTTATTAAGCTCTTTATTATTATTTTCCAAATATACATCAATCGGTGTTCCGTCTATCCGAACAGTACTCCAAAGAGGAACCGCGGAAATTCCGTGTTCTCCTCCTACAAATCCCTCAACAAGTCTAAGTGGAACATTCAATTTCCTTGATATTATTGTTTTGAACCTAACAGTCTCTAAATTTGTGCCAGTTCCAACTACAATTCTTTCTCCATTAGTAAGTTTGTAAGCTAGCGTTGCCATGGCATCTACTGGATTGGTTATAACAAAATACCATGCTTTGGGATTTTTCTCAAATGTTGATGTAACTATATTATGTATTATCTTTGCATTTTCGTCTGCTAGGTCCCTTCTAGTCATACCCGGCTTTCGTGGAAAACCGGCAGAGATGACAATTAAGTCCGCATCCTCTACAAACTCAGAGTGTTCACAAGCCTCTATGGTTATATCAAATCCATGAGCTGCGCATGCATGATACAATTCTTCTTTTGTCATCTCAGCAATTTTTGGTTTTATATCAACTAGTGTGAGTTTGTCTACATATCTTTCGAATATCAGTGTATACGCAACAGCCTGGCCTACACGACCAGTACCAATAACTGCTATATGCACCATAAAGATCCCTCAAAAAGGTATTCAGTAAGACAACTAATAGACAGACAGTAATCTTGTCAAAATTAAAAATAAGATATTTTTATAGGTTTGCATAAAAAAGAAAGTTCTACGCTTTATAATTTCCTGAATAGAAGGTAAATAAGTTATTTTATTAATTGTACAAAAGCAAAGCTTTAGAAGCCTAGTATCTGACTTCTAATCGATGTTATATATGTTCTTGTTCAATATTGTTGATGTGATACTATCGATTAAAAAATAAAATTCTACTTTTCACTTAGGCTGTGACATTAACAACATTAATAATTTGGAACTCAAAATTCTTTATATTCATTTTAAATTTCCCGAATTCTATTCTCCTCTCTTCTCGACTTTTATTTCTGGAAATCCTTTTTCTTTAATAAAATCTATAACTTCATCTAATCTTGGAAGGGCAGTTCTGGCTCCTATTTTTGTTATTGCTATTGCTGCGCATGCTGTGGCATAACCTAGAGTTTTTTCATCATCATATTCTCTAAGAATACCTAATACTAAACCTGCTGTATAGGCATCTCCTGCACCCGTTGTATCAACTGGTGTTACTTTATATGCAGAAGCTATGTACTTTTTTTCTCTTGTAAACATGATAGAACCCAGAGGCCCCCTAGTGATAATAATTTTCTTAGCACCCATGTTTAATAAGAAATCTGCTGCAACATCAAAATCTTTACCAGTTCCAACTAAACTTACAAGTTCTTTTTCGCTTAATATGAGGACATCACAATTAGCTATCATATCTTTGACGAAGTCAAAACCTAAGGAAATCATTACACCACCTGGAGAATATACTATCTTTATTTTCTTGTCCTTTAGCCCCATTATGAGAGCTCTTGCAACATGAGGAAATATTTCTCCAACTACTAAAAGTTTAGAATCAAGGATATAGTCCATCGGTAATTCTTCTGGCTTCTCTAGAAGTGCCTTCCCTCCAAGAGCAAATATTATTCTTTCCCCTTCCTCATTAACTGCAATGAACGTTGCAGCAGAATAACCCTCAGAAATTATGACTCTTGATACATCAACATTTTCTTTTTTAAATTCCTCTAATAATAACTTTCCATTTTCATCATTTCCTACTTTTCCTACAAATCCGGTATCTACACCTAATCGTGCTAAACCAACTGCTATGTTTGCTAATGACCCACCTGGATATTTATCAAAGGCATCGACTGGTACTATTTCATCTGGCTTTGGAAATCTCTTAACTTTTGCAATTAAATCAACAGCCGCAGCTCCGATTACAACAACTTCTTTCATCTTATCCAACCTACCTATCATAATTCATCAGATTTGTAAGTTTTCTTGCATAGTTTTCAAGCCCAATCTTATTAACTTCCTCAACAATTTTTAACTTCTGTTTATCTATCTTACTTATACCTCTAAATGCTCCCGCAATAGCACCACTTATTGCACCTATAGTGTCTGTATCTCCTCCAATATTCGTAGATAAGATAATAGCATCCATGGGATTTCCTTTTGCAATTATCAAGATACCAAAAGCTGCTGGTATTGCTTCTGCAGAATGTATCCCGGTTCCAATTATTTCATATATTTCTCTCGTTGCCTTTTTCGGGTCATTAAATTTTTTGGCTATATCTACAGATAGCCTTATTCTTTTTTCTACAGATGGCGATACAACATCTCTTCCATAATCTGCGCCTATTTTCGCTCCATTAATTGCAGCATCAATTATTTTGCCAAGAGAAGCATTCTCACTTAAGGATATAGATATAGCAGCAGCTACGGCTGATGCGGCCGCTATAGCAGGTTTACCACCATGGGTTACTCTTGATATTTCAGCTGCTTTTTTAGCTGCAACCTCAGGTTTTCCTGGATATAAAAGACCTATAGGTGCAATTCTCATTGCGGCTCCACAAGTTACATTTCTCTCCCCAGCAAGTTCGATAGGCACTCCATTTAGAATATTTTCTATTGCTTTTCTTGTACTTGGTCCTACATAAGGTTTCTTATCAAGCCCCTTCTTAGCCCAATCTATTAGTTTTTCCGAAAAACTCTCAGGGGTTATTATCCCTTTATTCTCAATTATGGCATCGATTAAAACTATCGTTTCCTCCGTATCGTCTGTTATATGACCTTCTGGTAAGAAAGAATTCGGATGTCCATCTGGGGCTCTCTTAAAAGTAGTGACATAGCCAAAGATCTGTTGAATTTCGTTTGGAGTAAGACCTTCAGTCGGCATTCCTAAAGCATCTCCGATGGCCAAACCAGCTAAACACCCATATATCTTATCAAAAAAGTTGTTATTTGCCATCTTATTCGCATCCCTTAATCTTTTGTTTTAAACAGTTCATTAAGCGGTGGTTTACTAAGATTTTAATGTCTAATATTCCTTTTTGAAGGGTATTACCGATATATATAATTCACTTTATTAAAATAATTTTTCTTATTTGTGGTGAATTTCTAGAAGTTAGTGCAGAAATATTTACAAATTCTATCAATCCTTTTTTATGTTAATGAGTGTTCGAATTTATAGAGTAATATGCCTTATATGACACATATGTTATGTGGTGATTTCATGATATCTCCAAATCTTGAAGTTATTAATGAATTAAAGAATATAATACCTCCTACAAGAATGACCTTTGACTACGTAGACAGGGTCTTCTACTCTCGAGATTTGTCCATGGACCCTACAGAGTTGCCAGACGTCGTTTTACTCCCAAAAACAGTCAGTGAAATAGTTAACGTGATAAAGTTTGCTAATAAACGCAAAATTCCAGTATATATCTTTGGTCGTGGTTCTACATTGCTCGGTTTTCGTGTTAAGAAAGGAAGTATCGTACTTAATTTAACTGGGATGAACAAAATTTTGAATATTGATACTGCACATCTTACGGTTACTGCCGAAACAGGTGCTGTCTGGTTAGCAGTAAACTCTGCACTATGGAAAATGGGCTATGAATTATCTTCTCAATGGCATGGCGGCGTAATTTCTTCAACGCTTGGTGGTGCAGTAGCAGCTAACGCTATTGCAAGAACCGCCGAACCAGGTACACAAGTTGGAGATACCGTAGTCTCCTTAGAAGTTGTATTACCAGATGGGACTGTAATAAAAACTGGATCAGCATCAAATGATAAGAGCATACCCTTTGAGAGATACTGTTTAGGTCCCGATATAACTGGTTTATTCATAGGTTCTGCTGGTACGTTTGGTGTGATTACAAAGGTATCTATGAGAATTAGACGAAAGCGAGAGCAAACTGAATACCTAAACTACGTGTTTAAAGATTATGAAAGTGCCATTAACGCGGTTGAGAATCTTCAGCAAGAAGAACTAATCCAATTTGCACTTTATATTCAGGGTGCTCTGCCTGAAGGTATAAACAGTAAGCTTCATGTGATAATTACAGGAAATAAGAACACTATTGGATTTAAGAAAAAGATGGCCGATACTATATGTAAGGCTTTCGGAGGAATTCCTGATAATCCTGAGCACACAAAATTGTTCTGGGAAACATATTATTACTCTTGGCTTAGAGGGATTCCAACTCAATTTTACTACGTGAGAACTGGGATTCCATACTTCTGTCCAGAGGTAAATGCATATTTCCCAACAAGATTATTGCCAAAGGCATATGATGTGTTCTGGGACTATTGGAATTCGCATCTCGATGAAATAAAGAAACTTGGTGGCCTTCTTAAAGGAATTGATACATTTATAATGTATAACGGAGGCTTTATATGGGTTGATCCACTCTTTCCAAAGCTTAATGAGGAAGCCGTTAAATATGGCTTGAAACTAAGAGCTGAGCTATTTGAAAAGTTTATGGAGATCGGTGGATGCCCTGCTGCTATAAGTAGCCATTTATCATCATTAATTCTTCCAAAAACAGGTGCAACTTATGAATTTATGAAGCTTTTAAAGAAAGCAATTGATCCTAATAACATTCTAAATCCAGGAGTATTATTCCCGGAGGAGTTGTAAAATGCTATATGATGACATTAAGAAATATGAAAATATTGTAAATAGATGCATTGGATGTAATTTCTGTATCGAGAATAGCTGGCTAGGGCCATATCATGGGTGTCCAGTATATGATATAAAAGAATTCGAGTCCTATGGGCCACGAGGACGAAATCTTATAATGTCATTACTCATAGCTGGTGATGAAAACTTAAAACTCGATAAAAAATTAGCAGAGAGAATATTCTTATGCGCTGATTGTGGTTTTTGCGAAGAATTCTGTATGACTGGTTTACCATTAGAAGAGCTTAGGCTCGCCCTAAGTAATTATATATTGAAAAATGCATCTGAACTTCCAAAAAGCGTAATTCAAGCTAAAGAAAGACTTTTAAAGACAGGAAATATCTTTGGGAAGAGTGACAAAGAAAAACTATCCTGGCTTGATGACAAATCGGTAGTTGATAAAGAAAATGCAGAAATAGTTTACTTTGTGGGATGCTCAACTCACTACGGCCAGACTCAAATTGCTAAAGCAGTTGTTGAAATACTTAAAAAAACAAATGCGAATTTTACAATACTAAGCTCAGAAAAGTGCTGTGGATATCCTCTCTTTGCAGTTGGCGATATAGAGAATGGAATAAAATTTATAGAGGACAATATTCAACAAATTAAATCTGTAAAAGCAAAGACTGTTCTATTTAACTGTCCCGGTTGCATGAAAACCTTTACACGAACATATACCTTAGTTACTGGTAAGCAGTTTCCGTTTAAAGCAATGCATAGTACCGAATATCTAAATAATTATCTGAAGGAGCGAAGATTAAAACTAAGACTTGATTTATCAACTACTGCAACATACCATGATCCTTGCCATTTGGGCCGAGGCCTTGGTATCTATGCTGAACCTAGAGAACTTATAAAGAGAATTGAAAATCTACAGTTAATTGAAATGCCTAGATCAAAAGAGAAGTCATATTGCTGTGGTGGTGCTCTAACCACAACCAATCCACGAATAAAGGAAGAAATTTCATTAAGAAGATTTGAAGAGATGGAGAAATTAGGCGTTTCTATATTTTTACAAGCATGTCCTACATGCGCAATGAATCTAAAAAGGGTTGCTGAGAAGAAAAACAGCAAAGTAAAAGTTATGGATGTCATAGAATTGTTTAACATGCTATTATAATAAGAAAATATTAAAGAAAATAGAAAGCCA
>JAGGXT010000149.1 GCA_021162905.1 Candidatus Odinarchaeota archaeon
TACTCTTAATATTATTAGAATCATAATATATGCAGAATATAATGATAACAATATCCAATCAACAATACTTAAGAACATCGATTTACCACCGTAACCAAGAAAAAATAAAAATTTACTTTTAAGAGTTATCATTAAAGTTAATTATGCTGGTCTTATTTATGGCACTTAAGGGAAATGTGATTAACTTTTTTCCCTCCTAGTAGGAAAATCGATCCTTGACTTTTTTCCCTCCTAGTAGGTCAAACGAAGAAACATGGTCTTTTAACTTAAGTAGACGGCTCTCAGAGAAATTTTTAGAAGAAAAATAGTTAAAAATAAGATCATTTCTTCTCATGTTTGCTATCATCAATCATAACACTCGGGTTTGCATCTTTTACCAAAGTTTTAATCATATCTTCGATATCATATTTAAAGTCGTTTACTTTCACTGTATAATCCTTTGGCTGGATAATATGATACTCGGTAGTATCCTGAATTTGAAGAATGTCATCGAGTTCAAATTCTATGAGAGTTTCTTCGTCAAAATTAAGATTCTTCAGTAGGCGATTTATGATGCAAACAAAAAGAGGTAGTTGACTGTAAAATGCTCTATCATAGTCACCGCCTTCTGGAGAGAATACTTTTTCAATATATAATTTAACAAGAGGGTATGGCATCTTTACTTCACTAGAGATGCCTTTTAAGATTTCGTCATCTAATTGTTCACTAAGATTATTTTTTAGAACATAATACTTTACAAGTTTCATAAGTGTCTTTTTTGCCACTTCTGCAGCCATATTTCTCTTATCAGAATAAATTAGGGCTGAGAGAATGGATACTTGTTTTCTAATCTCTTCATATAGGATATCCATCTCCAACCTCTTATCACTACTTTTTCTACAATTTTCTTTAACTTTACAATTTACATCGCTTTCAAGTCTATTAGATTCTATCTTACGGAAGAAATCATAGACCAGACTATTTGTATGGTATAGCATCTTCGTATCATGCAATGCTTTGTACATTAGGATTAGAGGAGCTGCTATAACAAATATTGAATATAAATTACTAAAAATAAGCTTTGAAACTAATAAGAGCCCAATGGAACTAATTAGTAGGGATATTGCAAGACTGCTAGTGAGAGCTACGTTACTGAATTTCGAAACCATATTATCGAGATATTTTACCTTCTCAGCAAACAGAAGGTCATCTAATGCCTCAACAAACTCTAGAATATTCTTATGTGGAACTATGAAAATGTGATGATTATCGAAGGTATATTCTTGGGTTTTTTCTTCGTTTCTATTCTCAATTATTAAGACGCCACCTACGGATAATAATACGGGATGTTCGCTGATTAACAGAACTGATAATTTTAAGTTTAAATGTTTGAGTAGAAGCTCTTCTAATGGAAGGTTTATCATTTCCAAATATTCTTTAGTCTTAATTCTATCAAGAACTCTAATTAAATCCGAGATTTCTTTATCCGTTGGAGATTTATCTAATGACTTAACCGCAATTATCGAGATTGCTGGATAATTAAGATATCTTTGAAATGAAATCATTATCCTAAAACCATCTATCTCGTCGAAGGAGTAGTAGTTATACCTAGCGAGAAAATATTCATACCTAAATTTAGGGGTTAACGTTTTAAACCCAAATGATTGGATTTTCTCTTTTTGTTCAATAAGAATTACGTGTAAGTGAGAGCCACTCTTATCATGGTAAAAGGAGCGAAAATCAAAATTTTGATCATCTTTTACTCTGATAACTTCATTTTCTCCGCAAATTGGACATATAACTTGTGCTTCAGCCATCATTCATGAACACCGAAAAATGGAGGATATGAAAGTTCACTTTTAAATGTTTTGAAACTAAAAGTTTTTAAACAGACTTTTATGAGCTTATCTTTTTGTGAGAAATATGGGAACACAAATATGGAAAATCATTCCAAAAGATTGTATCAAAAATGTAAAATTAACAGATTTAAGAGGAAAAACAATATTGTTTGATACAAATAATTTAATCTTCAGATTTATTTTTAAGATTAGAGACAAGCATGGAAACATTATTCGGAACAAAAATGGATTTATCATTTCACATATATTGAGCCTTTTACATTATATTTCTACGCTATATGAGCTGCAAGTTAAAGCAATTTTCGTTATTGATGGCGCACCCAATGAACTTAAGCATAAGAATATTGACTTTTTTAAGACTCTTACTCTACACAACTTCAATGAACCAAATATTACTAAATTTTCCAGAGGGCTTACTGTAAATGAATACAACTCAATAATCGAGCAAACTATGCAACTATTAAAACTTAGTGGATACCCTACACTTATTTTTACATCAGAAGCCGAAAAAACGGCAGCCATGTTTTCTAAGAAGATGAAAGACTGCATTGTAGTAACGAATGACTATGATTCTCTTTTGTTTGGAGCTAAAGTGATCATTAGAAATTTTAACATTAGTGGTAAAGAGATGCAACTGATAAATCTAGATTGTGTTCTTAAAAAGTTAGAAATAACGAAAGAGCAATTAGTGGATATTGCTATTCTGAGTAGTACGGATTTTAATAAAGGAGTCAAGGGAGTTGGAGTTAAAAAGGCATACAAACTTATAAAGAAATACGGAACCATTGAGAATATACCAAACATGAATATTGATAGATTAAAAGAAATTAGAGAAATATTCAATAGAGACATTGATATCAAA
>JAGGXT010000141.1 GCA_021162905.1 Candidatus Odinarchaeota archaeon
GTAATATAATTATATTATTAAGTATTCAATATTAAGGTGGCTTTTATGAAATTACGTGCAAAAATTGTTGATTTAGAAGCAGCTGGAAAGCCAATTGCAATTCTTAATAAAAATGATGCGAGATTATTACGTGTTGCTCCACTAGAAAGGGTGTCAATAGTTTACGATAATAGAGAAATAATAGCACTTATAGATGTTACTGATACCTTTGTTTCAGAAGGTGAAATTGGCTTATTTGAAAGTATTATTGAAACGCTGAAAGTTAAAGATAATGACATAGTTGATGTACATCCCGCTCCTAAGCCAGTCTCTATAAGTTATATTAAACGTAAAATGTTAAGGGAGTATTCTTTAACAAGAGAGCAATTTTTCGAATTAATGAATGATATAAATTTAAATAGATTATCCGACACCGAGATTGCTGTTTTTATATCCTCTGTTGCAATAAATGGACTAACAGATAACGAAATTCTCGATCTAATAGACGCTCTTGTTAATACTGGAGAGCAATTAAATTTAAGTGATATCAAAAATGTAGTTACAAAGCACAGTATTGGTGGGATTCCTGGTAATAGAGTAACTCTTCTTATATTGCCAATTGTTACAGCTGCTGGTCTGATAATGCCAAAGCTAAGTACACGAGCGATTACCTCTCCTTCTGGAACTGCTGATACTGCGGAGATATTTATGCCAATAGATCTAACAATAGATGAATTTAGAAAGATAATCCTTAAAGTTGGAGGAGCTTTAGCGTCTAATGAACGACTAGGAATATGCCCTGCCATGTCAAAATTAATACGAATATTATCACCATTAGCATTAGATCCAGAACCGCTGTTGATATCAAGTATATTGGCTCATATGAAAGCTTTAAGCGCAAAACATGTTGTTATTGACATACCCACCGGACGGGGTGCGAAGGTGTATAGACTAGCAAAAGCTCAAGAGCTTGGTGAAAAAATGGTATCGATTGGCATGAGAGCGGGCGTATCTCTTGAATGTGTAATTACACCTGGCGATAGGCCTATTGGAAAATTTATAGGTCCAGCTTTAGAAGCTTATGACGTATTAAGAATATTAACTACAGGAAAAGGGTCTTTTGACCTAAAAAATAAAGCTCTTAGCTTAGCAGGTATACTTTTAGAGGTAACTAATATAGCCGAATATGGGAAAGGTGTAAAAGTTGCTGAGGAAATATTGGAAAGTGGGAAGGCTTGGAAAAAAATGATGGAGATCATTGAAATACAGGGAGGAGATCCAAAAGTATCTTTAGATGACATCCCTCTTGGCACATATACTGCTGAGTATTACGCACCAATGGATGGGACGGTATACGGTTTTGACAACAGAGCAATACGTGAAATTGCAAAAGTTGCAGGTGCTCCAATCGATAAAGGAGCTGGTGTTGTGCTCCTTGTAGATAAAGGTGATGACGTTAAGAAAGGCCAATTATTGATGAAAATATATTCAAATAGTGAGGCAAGGCTCACTCAAGCTCTGAAAGTAGCAGAAAGAAGAAATCCATACATTTTTGAAAAGATGATCCTAGGTAGGATAACTCCTGACAAAGTACATATAGAGGATGAAAGTATTTTTGGAGAGAACTAAGTACTGGTATATATTTTTATTTCTGAAGCTTCTCCTCCAGCGAATGCAATAATGTTTTTCATCGCTTTTTTCGTTGCTTCTATAAGCGTTTTTTCATCTAAACCCGGCACTCCTGCTCCGATAAGTAGAACATTCCTAGTTTCCTTTGTTACTTTCGTTCTATCTGAATCCCTATAGGGATAGATGTTAATGATTCCTAACTTGTCTCTAAGAACTAGTTCCTTTCCTTTCAAAACTTTAGGTTCTTTCATCCCAATTCCAAAGAATGATTCATTTTCTTTAGCAAAATCAAATATAAGAGGTGTCACAACTTTGTCAAAATCATAAGCTCCAAAAGAAATAAACGTTTCAGCTGATGCAAAATTATATGCGTCAACAACATTTAGAATTCTGGGTATTTGTTTTCCTTGTAATATTCTTCTTGCCAGTGCTTCGCCAGAAGGTCTTATCTTTGTTGGATCTATATCCAGATATTTCCAGTAAAAGTCTCTATATAGTCGTATAATGCGATCATTCTTTAATTCGTTAAGCGAAGTCCTATTAAAAATTGTATTTTTAACATTTTCAAATGTTAAATTAAATAGTTCTTCATCAGTCTCTCTAACTGTTAAATTTGAAATTTTTACTATTGTAACTGGAAAGGTGGGGATTCTCTCCTTCACCTTATCATTCCAATAGATCATGAAACTCACCGTGCGTAAATTTTCAATGTTTATTATTGTAAATAAAATTGTTTAAGGCAACAATATAAAGTTGTCTTCTCTCTAATTATAGTTAACCAAGTCTGAATGAAAACTTAAAGCTCCAAGATTTTTCATAAAGATAGAAGCTGAGGTTCTGAAGCTTAAAGTATGAATAGGCAAGTAATTTTGTTTAGAACGATCACAATCGATCTGCAGAGTAATGATGTTGTAGAAGTTCAGAATCATATAGCTTACAAAATAGAAGACAATAAAGTTGCTATCAGTATGTAGATTTAAGCATTCATGCTGATTGCGGTTGTAGATACTTTCAACCAAATGTAGAAGACATAGATGTTAGAAAATGTAATAGTAGAAGAGGCATATTTCATTATAACAACATAGTATAACGTTACGATTTAGATGTTAGAACTGAAGAAAAGTACAAACAAGGGCATAATCTTTTTTAATACATTAATTTTTTATATTATTATAATTATTATTACATAAAGTGAGTGGGACATGGGGGTTGTCTTTGGACAAGTAGCGAAGAGAAATTTGAGATTGGCAATATTAGCAATGATCATTTTTGGAGCTTTTACAATGCAATTCTTGACTAAAATATATTACGGTCAACTATTAAC
>JAGGXT010000178.1 GCA_021162905.1 Candidatus Odinarchaeota archaeon
AATTATTTTAGGTTCTGGTTTACCTACATATATAAACTGAGGTCTCTCCTTGAATCTGGGTTTATTGAAGAAGCATATACACATATTTCAGATAGTTTAAATCAATATTTAGCTAAGATATTTGAAGATCTAGTAATGGAGCTTGTCCCCTCCCTTTATAGGGTTGGATTAGTAAAATCTAAACCTGTGCAAATGGGTAGCTGGTGGCATAAAAACTTAGAGATAGACACCGTAGTTAGGGACCCTGGAAAATCAACCACATTTATCGAGGTGAAATGGCGGGAAATAAATGTTTCAGAGGTTAAAAAGATACTTGGAAAACTCGAGGCAAAGGCCGCGAAAACGGGATTAACATCGCCTAACAACTACTATATTTTGGTAGCTAGGAAAATTGTTGACGTAGAAACACCGTTAAAAATAGATGAGCATAGATTAGCATTTGATTTAAAGACGATAAATGATATACTGAAAATAGGCAACCACCTTAAAGTTAGAAGTGCTTAGAAATCTGAGAGTTGTGGACTACAGTTTAAAGAGGTATGTTAAATGTGTCTTGAAGGAAACATAGTCTTTGTGGAAGGGCTAAACAAGGGTCGTTTTCCTTTTTCTAATTCTCTTCTTGTTAAGGGTTTAAGGAAAAATATGCTTATTGATGTTGGTGCTGGTTTTGATGTTTTAATTAGGTTTAAGGATCGTGTTGATTTAGTGGTTATTACTCATCTTCATCCTGATCATTTTGCTTTAAGTTATCTTTTCAAGGGAAGGAAAGTTTATGTTCCTGTCGTTGAATCTAAGTATAGAAGGCTTTTAGATTTAGCTTACCGTTACGTGGGTAAAGAATTGGCTGATACTTGGCTGAGTCTTGTTAAAAATGTTATGAAAGCTAGAGACCCATATTTTACGGATGTTTACGAGGAGGGAGATGTTTTTGATCTTGGTGGAGTAAAGATTCATCCTATCCATGTTCCTGGCCACACCGTGGGGCATCATGTAATATTGATCGATGATAGTATTGTTTATGGTGCTGACATCGATTTAACTGGTTTTGGTCCATGGTATGGGCACGTAGAAAGTAATATAGAGGAATTTAAGAAAAGTATTCGAAAAGTTATGGAACTTAAACCAGAAATATATGTTAGTGGACATAAACATCCCGTTAAAGGAAGAGAGAAGATTTTAGAAGAACTTGAAAGATATCTCGGAAAGTTTGATGAAACTAAGATGAAAATTTTGGATGCTTTAAAGGAGCCTAAAAGTTTGGATGAACTCGTGAAGATGAATCTCATTTACCGTAGGAAACCTTATGCTCAAAAACTTCTTGAATATTGGGAAAGAAATATGATTTTACACAACTTAAGGTTACTACTTGAACGGAATATTATTGAGAAGACGGAAGATGGAAAATACATGGTGAAAGTTGAGGTGTAGTTTTAAAGATAAGAAGAAGTTGTAAAGAGTTACGTAGTTAATTTAAGCTAAGAGCTTGATTCAAGTTTTCAATACGCTTTTCGATAATGTAGATGCTTGGTTTAAAGGGTAAATTTGAACATGAAACATATTTTTAACGTTTCATGTCAGGCTTTTATGTCTTTTCAGGAAATATTTATATTTCGGAATAGTACTTTAAGTCCGGTGATATTCATGAGTCAGGTTTTTATGCTAAAGGTGGGTAAAAAGGGGGCAATATATTTACCTAAGCAGGTGATTGAACGATTAAATATAAGTGAGGGGGATAAAGTTTTGATGAAAATTGAAGGTAATAGGTTAGTGTTAGAGTTTATTCCAGATCCTCTTTCTCTTGCTCTCAGGATTAAAAAGTGGACTAAGACAACTGTTAAAGAGTTTGAGAAAGAATCTGAGAGGGAGCAAAATGAGTTATACAGTTCTTAAAGTTTTGTTGGATTCCACGTATATTCTTCCAAGTTTCGGGATAGAGGTAGATGGTTTATCGGATGAACATTTAGCTCAGCTTAGACAAGCTAGAATAAATGGTAAAGTTAGGTTTTACTGTTTGTCTGTGGTGTGGGTTGAGGTTTTAGGCAAGGTTTACAGGGAGAGTAAGCGCTTGAAAGTGGACATTGAGGATATTGTGAAGATTGCAGTGACATCTCTCTTGGAATCTGGTTTTTATGAATGGATTCACCCCTCATCCGACACTATTAGACTGGCGTTTAAACTCCGTATGCTGGGACATAAAGATAATATTGATAATTTGCTTTACGCAACTTCCTTAACTAACAATATGATATTTCTGACCATGGATGACGATTTAAAAGAATTTTTGTTGGAACACGGATATGAAACTAATAATCTGATGAATCACAGATCTTTGCTTAA
Organism: Candidatus Odinarchaeota archaeon; assembly: GCA_021162905.1. The sequence goes on from JAGGXT010000178.1 coordinate 2,338, forward strand.
TAAACTAGAAGAATAGATCGAGATAAAATAAAACATGCTGAAAAGTACATTGCTAAATAGCTTTATCTTAAAAAATTACTAAAGTGAGAGATAAAGTTTAATTCATTTTTAGGGGAATTTTGAGCCTAGTGCTTCGAGAATTATTGATACAGCTAGTTTAGATGTTATGTCATTTACATCTAGTAGCGGTGCAACTTCAACAACATCCATTGCGATAATGTTTAGTTTTGTGAATATTTCGTTTATTAAAGTTGAGATTTCGCTGTATGTGAAGCCTCCTGGCTCTGTTGTTCCTGTCCCAGGTGCTATGCCTGGATTCATCGAATCTATGTCAAATGTTATGTATATAGGTTTGTTCTTTAGTTTTTGGATGATTTTTTCCACGGTTTTCTCTATTCCAAGTGTTCTGATGCTTTTTATTGTGATTATGTTTGTTCCTAGTTCTTTAGCTTTTTTGTAGGATGTGTAAGAGTTTAGGAAGCCTCTGATCCCAATTTGAAAAATATTTTCAGGTTTTACTTCTGCTTCATCTATTGCTCTTACAATGGAGGATCCATGGGTATATTTAATTCCCATATAAGTGTCTAACATGTCTAGATGTGCGTCAAACTGTATCAACCCTATTTCTCCAAATTCTTCTTTGGTGGCTTTAACTAGAGGGTAGGTTATTGAGTGGTCTCCTCCTAGGAAAACTCTGAATGCTTTTAGCCCTTTAAGTTCTAAGGCTTTTCTGTAAATGGTGTCCATTGCAGCTTTCTGGTCTCCAAAAGGCAAGTTAACGTCTCCTAAATCAACTATTTTAACATTTCTTAAAATTATTTTTCCACGAGAAATGTCTAGGAGTCCTTGTTCTTCTCCATAAAACTTGTAGATCATTGATGCTCTCCTAATACCGACTGGCCCAAATCTTGCGCCAGGCATATAGGATGTTCCTGCATCAAGAGGTACGCCTAATACAATGACGTCTTCATCTCCCTTAGGCCTATCAACATATGGACGGCCTAGAAAAGTTTGAATTCCGCTGTAGGGAACGGTATCTTTACTTGGCTTCATATATATGCACCTAAATAGTTTTATAGATAGTCAACTTAAATTTAAAAAAGTTTGTTGATTTGCTTAACTAAAAGTTAAATTAAATTAGTTTTTCTTCGTTTTACCTGATTCTCACTACTTTGGAAACAAAAGTACATTAGACTTTGACGTTTAGTATTGCTGAGTGGATAAAAGAAGAATATGATTAATGCTTGAATATTAATTTTAGAGATGAGTTATGAAGTTCAGCTTTGTGTTGGTATGTTTTGACTTATGGATGTTATTTCTCTCTTGTTTTTGGTTCTTTTAGTGCAATTAGGGTAATTGCAGCGCATATAAGAGTTGTCAGAATGAATATTATGAAGGGGATCTGGGGGCTTATGTAGGTGTATAGGTATCCGCCGAGGATGCTGGCTGGGACTGATACGAAGCTGATTATTAGTTCTGATCCTCCTATGACTCTGCCTCTCATTTCCTGCGGTATTAAGTCTGCTCTTAGGGATTGATAGGCCGTCATTATACAGAATCTTGCTGTCATGTATATTGAGTAAGCGATGAAGATCATGTAGCTACTCATGGGATGTATGAATAGAT
>JAGGXT010000104.1 GCA_021162905.1 Candidatus Odinarchaeota archaeon
AGTTGTCAACAGTGATGTACCTAGCACAATCATCAAGTGTACCGCCGATATAGGTTGAATATATAAGTTGCATCGTTGTTCGGTTAAAAGCCATAACAAATACATCAAAACCTCCGCTATTACTCTGCGAATATGATCCATTAGTTGTTGGGAAGTTATAAGACTTGGCAAAACCCGCCACATACAGCTTATCTTCCATCAATGCGATTTTTTGAATTCTATCGTCTGATATCCCGCCGAGAAAAGTAGAATATATTAGGGGGTCTATCACAAGATCACAATTCTTATCGTAATCTCCAACCTCAAATCCGACAACGCCTTCTGAAAGAAGTTTCCAAGAGGCTTTTACAGTTTCTGACCCCCCTAGCTGATAAGCAAAAGGTTTTGCTTCATAAACCCCATATCTCGATGAAAGATAAAGCAAACCCTCTTTGGTTATAATAGGCCTCACACCTACATATCTCAATCTTATATCCTCTGGTGATCCGCCGGGATGTATTATAAAGTCGTACTTTATCCCACTATTGCTTATATAATATTTTAAATCAATATTTTCATAGATGTTATAATAAGTGAGTGAAGAATAGCATCTAGCATTTGTAACCCATCTGTTTTTGTCTGAAGTTAAGAAGAAATTAAATCTCCCCGGTTTTCGGTCGGTTCCTACTGGAAGGATATCTTTACTATTTACAAAATAAACTTTGTAGCTAAGTTCATTATTTTTCTCATCATGGACATTGTAAACAATACCACCTTTTAAAAAGAATATAGAAAAATTTGGCATGTTGAGATAATAGAGTATATTCGGGTCTTTTTGACCTTTGTTTTCAATTATAATCCCATCAGTAACAGAGTTTATATCGCTTATAATATCCAGTGTATCTTGTGTCGGTTGCTGAGGAGTAACAGTAGACTTGGCGGCCTGTCCAAACTGAGGTGCTTCTAACCAAATAAAAGGCAGGAACATTATGGAAATCAGAGCAATCAAGACCTTATCACGACGGCTTCTTTTCATAAAGACCACCGTGTTGTATGTATATGTGGTTTCAATATTTAGGCTTTTTGTTTAGCCCTTCCTTACTACTTTTGGCGGTGTAGAGCAGATTAAATCCACCGAGCCAGGCATTATTTGTCACCTCAATTCAACTCATAACGACAAGGAAATAAGCTCCAACACCTCTCTAGCAGCCTGTTTTCCGAAAAGTACTTAAGATGGTATATCCTCCTCTTCAAACATGTCGCTTGTGCCGATAAAACACATGCAAAACCAGGGGGAAGGTAATACATGCGAAAGGTCTTTCAAAATTCCAAAATTCACTCCTTTAATTGTTTTCGACTGAAGATAGGAGGAGCGGCTAATGACCGACCAGCCCAACTTTATATTTGTGGTCATTGACACACTTCGGAAAGATTATGCTAAACCAATTGAAGAACTTCTTAAAGAGTTTGATTTTATTACCTACGATAGGGCCATAGCGCCGTCTCCATGGACCTCTCCAAGCCATGCCTCAATGTTTACAGGATTGTACCCGTTAGAACATGGAACTCACGAAACTAGAAGTAGGAAGGATTGGGATGTGCGGTTCAAAGGAGATAATATTTTAATTTCTCATTTAAAAAATCTAGGTTACACTACATTTTTAATCAGCGCAAACCCCCATATTACCCCTAGATTTGGATTCAAAGGTTTTGATCACTTTTTCGATTCATGGAATGGTCCTACACATATAAGTGTGTTAAAGAGTAATGAAGAAAAAAGAGTTTTCGACCTTTTGAAAAAGAATGATTTCTCTAGAAGAGAGACAGCATTAGAACTTTTAAGAATGAGGGACTACGAATTATTTGTCAAAACAATATTCCATCATATTACCCGGAAAGTACTAGATAAACCCTATCAATATGTGTCTAGCAGGCTTAGAGGTTATCCCATGGATAAAGGTATAGAGAACGCTACCGAATACATTAAAAACTCTAGAAAGATTATGAGAAGCCCATTTTTCCTTTTCATAAACTTGATGGAAGTACATGAGCCATATTATTGGGGGGAAAACTCTTACAATGCGCTTTTAGAGAATTTAAAAACTAATGCATCAATATCTCCTAAGCTTTTAAAGAAATGGAAAGAGTTATATCCAAAAGAAGTTGAATATGTTTGTAAGAAGCTTAAGTCATTTATTAATGTTTTAAAAGAACAAAATATTTTCGATAACACATTAATCATAGTTACAAGCGACCATGGTCAGTTGCTTGGAGAACACGGGCGTATAAGCCATGGAACATTTCTATACGATGAGCTGTTAAATGTGCCTCTTCTGATAAAATATCCTGCTGGCTGTAATACCAAAATCAGTCCTATCGAAACTGAATATATAAGCATAAAACAGCTTGCTCCTTTTATTATTAATATTGCCGAAGGAAAATCGCCAAAGAAAGATATTTTGTACTCTCGTGTAGTATTCTCAGAAAGTTACGGTATTCAGAACCAATATGAAGAGCCAAAAACTGCTTTAGAAAAAAAGAATATCATACATCTTGAAAAATATCGGATTGCAATATTTTACAAAAGTTATAAGGGGGTGTTTAACGTTAATGATTGGAGATTTGAGGAGGTTGTATCTTATGAATCCAGTGTGGAGATTTCTAATAATATTAGAGAGAAATTAGAGGAGGAGGTAATAAAGTTTTTAAAGACTAATCTTGTCCTAAAGAAACTTAGAGGACAGATATAACAAGTGCTATAGAACTCTATATTCTCGAAGGAATGTTGTTTTTATCACGTGTAAACAATTTCTTTATAAACTCCATATATTTCTTCTATTTCTAGAGACCCATCGTCTATTCATCCTGTAGGGAAAGTGGGGAAGTACAACATTTAATCACATCCTAGATACGTCAATTACCGTTGCTGTAACAATAATTGAAGGTGGACCGGGCGGGATTTGAACCCGCGGCCTCCTCGTTGCAAGCGAGGCGATCTGCCGGGCTGATCTACCGGCCCGCAGTTAACAGGAGAAAATCCAC
>JAGGXT010000346.1 GCA_021162905.1 Candidatus Odinarchaeota archaeon
GTATGGTGTTCCAATAACTGCAATATATGTAACACTAGATGAATTTAACTCCTCAATAGAGCCGCTTTATGCAACAATCAAAAAAGAGGGGAAAGTGATTTGGAAAAGAAAAAAGAGATAATTGACATAGTAAACCAACTCATTAAGAGGAGCGAAGGAAAACTTGTGAGTGCTAGAATTCTCTTAGAAAGTGATAGAATAGATGATGCAATAAGCAGAGCATACTATGCTGCTTTTCTTTCCGTTAGGGCTCTTTTGTATCTACTGGGAGTATCTGCAAGAACACATTCAGGAGTCCTAACTATATTTGGGCTTAGAGTTATAAAAGAGGGATTATTACCACCAAAAATTGGAAAATACTTAAACGAACTCTTTGAAGCTAGGGAAACTAGTGATTATGCGGTAATGTTCTACTATACAAAAGAAGATGGTAAAAAATATATACAAAAAGCCGAAGAGATAATAAATGCTGTTAAAAATCTGTTAAAAGACAAATTTAAATTAAAATTTGAAACTTAAATCTCACAAGGTACTCTTTATAATTCTCTAATCCTCTTTTGAAGAAAAATAGAAAACTTCTAGAAATATTTCTTTATTAGCCTTGATGAGTATATAAAGACAAAAAACTACGGTGAAAAATTAATTCTTGAATACTGTTCAAGTAAACAGAAATAAAAGAGAGAACTGCTAAATAGATTTTTTGTCATTCAACTGGTGCATAGAAGCATCTTTTTGGAGAAGTTATCTTGCCCTTCTTTTTTAATTCCTTTATTATCTTTGAAACTTCTTTACTATCGAGACGTGTCATCTTAGCAATATTACCAAGTCTTACTGGTTTACCTGCTTTTTTCATAGCGTCGAGTACAATTTGTTCTTTACCACTTACCATAATGTAGTCTCCTTACTCCTTTGTGGACCATAACCCGTGTAGATTACAAAACTCTCTAGCTTTAACTTTCTCCTCCTCGACCTTGAATACGGCTTCTGGCTTTTCGCCAGGCTTTAAAAATGCCCTATAAATTTTATCACCAACAATAACTTCTACCCATTCTATATAATGCTTCTCTTCCATAGGATGAGGAACAGAACCCACTTTTACTCGTATTGCTTTCCCTTCTCTTTCTATGACTGGAACGTGTTTTTCTTTACCTACGTCTTCAGTCTTTTCTTCAAGTAATACCATAGATTGACCGCAACACACAAGCTGGCCTTTACCAGCATGTAGAACTTCAACCATGTTTCCACATATATTACATTTATAGATTTGTAACCTCTCGGTCATAAAAATCACATCACACGAGTTATCATAATTCTAATATTCCTCACATTTTATCTGGAAATAACTCTTTGGATGTCCACAAGAAGGACATACTTCAGGTGGTTCCTTTCCAAAGTGAACGTAACCGCATTCACGACATACCCACCAAGTTTCTTTCTCTTTCTTGAAAACTGTGCCAGCTTCTACTTCTTTTAATAATTTCTTGAATCTCTCCTCGTGATGCTCTTCTGCTTTGGCTATAGCCCTTAATTTTGCTGCAATCTTTGGAAATCCTTCTTTTTCTGCAACCTCAGCAAACTCAGGATACATTTTTGTATATTCATAATTTTCTCCAGCAATAGCTGCTTTTAAGTTTTCTATTGTATCGCCAAGCACCAATGGAGCTACTGCTTCCACCTTAATCTCATCCAGCTTTTCACCGCTTTTCTTTTTTAACTCATTAATCATCTTAAATAGACTGCTTGCATGTTCCTTCTCATTCTCCGCAGTAATTAGAAAGATTTCTGCGATTTGCTCAAATCCCTCTTTCTTAGCTATTTTTGCGTAAAATGCGTAACGATTTCTCGCTTGACTTTCACCAATAAACGCCTTTACCAAATTTTCAATAGTTTTCATAATTTAACCTCCAATATATAAAAATAGAAAGAAATAGTAATATAAGTCTTTACGTTTTATCGTGTTCTTTTTAAAGCTTTTTATAACAGAACCACCAATCATAGCATTCTATTTCGCCAGCTTTGGCCTTTTCAAGTCTTTCTTTTGCAGTCTTTTCGTTATCAGCTGGTGGAATTATAACTTTATCACCTATGAGTTCGTTGTTCGGCCAGTTTGCTGGTATTGCAACACCATTCTTGTCAGATACTTGCAAAGCTCTTACCATTCTTAATATTTCGTCCATGTTTCTTCCAAGCTCTTGTGGATAGTACAATACTGCTCTAAGGATTCCCTCTGGATCAACTATGAATACGGCTCTAACGGTGTTAGTTCCCTTAGCTGGATGAATCATCCCTAGTAGTTTAGCAATCCTGCCTGTGTCATCGGCAATTATTGGAAATTGAATCTCCACATTTAGTTTTTCCTTAATCCACTCAACCCACTTTATGTGGCTAAATACTTGATCTATGCTGAGCCCAATTAACTCACAATCAAATTTCTTGAATTCATCGTATCTCTTCTGAAAAGCTACGAATTCCGTTGTACAAACTGGTGTGAAGTCTGCAGGATGGGAAAACAGCACAACCCATTTTCCTTTATAGTCATCAGGGAATTTTATTTTCCCCTTAGTGGTTTGTGCTTCAAAACTTGGCATTCTTTCACCTATTAATGGTAATTTACCTTCTTCCATGTTTTTTACCTCCATAACTGTTTGGTTCCGTTAACCTTATATATTTGTATTGATAATATAAATTTATGGTTCGAATTTCAAACTTAGAATTACTACGAATATTGAAGGAAAATTCTAGAATACCTTTCGTAAAAATTGCAAAGATCTTTGGGGTTAGTGAAACCGCGGTAAGGAAAAGAATAAGGAAGTTGGAGAAGGAGGGCATAATAAAGAAATATACGATAGAGGTAAATTTGAAGAAAATAGGACTTGAGATGGCAATGATAGGAATAGACACAAAGCCAGAATATTATATTTCGACAATAGAGAAGTTAAAAGAAATGGATGAAGTGGTAAATTTATACGCCTCAAGTGGAGACCACATGATTATGATTGAATGTTGGTTCAAAAGTTCTGAGGAACTTAGGAAGTTCATAAAAACTTTGGAATCCGTGGAAGGCGTTACAAGAGTATGCCCAGCAATAATATTGGAGAAAATCAAATAAAATTCTAAAAAGCGAGGGAGCTTATTACGAGGATTGAAAATGTGAATTTCATTCAAATGTTGTAACTATCCTCTCCGTATCAGTATATCTTACTCTATATATTGATAATAGGATTATTATAATTGAGAGAACTGCAATCATAGACACCGTTTTAAGAGTTAACTCTGCTAATGGTTGGACTTTTAGTATCATGAACAGTGTTATGAAGAGTATAAAGAAGACTATATAGTTTGCTGCTTGTATTTGCTTCATCCCTAAGTAGAAATATATGAGACATAATAGCCCTAATGCTGAAGTTATGAAGATTGGCACTACAACCATGAGGTATAATATGTAGAGGCTTGTAATGGGGGACCCAATTAATAAAGGAATTATTACTGATACTATTATTGTGGTTAATGATGAAATAATTGATATGCTTAAGGTTTTTGCTAGCCATATTTCCCATACTTTAATTGGTGTACATAGGAGGGTTTCTATGACACCCTGAGTCTTCTCTTTAACCAACCTTCCACTTAATCCGTAACCTACTGTTAGACCTATCACTAACGGTAAGTATAGCATAAACAGCTTAGCTATTACTGCTAAATCTTTTATTGAAGAGAATAGCAGGAGCCCTATAAACATAACTACGCTGGATAAACTTGTAAGAAATCCTTTATTCCTAATTATCTCCTTTAGCTCCATATTGATAATAGCACCTACCATACTCATAATTCTTCACCTTACAATCTTCATATATACATCTTCTAACGAGACTTCAGCTAATTCTCTACCTATGATTTTCTTCTTTAATTCATCAATTGGACCTCTAGCTATAATTCTACCATTGACTAAAATCGCTACTGATGAACATACTTTCTCTACATCATTCAGATTATGTGATATGATGAACATTGTTGTTTTCTCATCATGCGCTAGCTCTAGGATTAAATCCCTAATTAGTACTCTTGTTTTTGGGTCTAAATTTGATGTGGGCTCGTCCATAAATACAATTTCAGGATGATGTAAGATTGCCCTTGCAATTGCTAGTTTTCTCTTCATGCCTCTCGATAAATAACCAACCTTATCATCTCTCCTTTCATATAACCCTATAAAATCTAGTAACTCGATTATCCTTCTTCTCCTTTCTACGGCATCAGCTAATCCATATAAGCGCGCATAAAGATCTAGATTTTCATATGCCGTAAGTGAATTGTATAATCCATTATCTTCGAGGAGGACACCAATCTTCATTCGTAATTTACTGTTATCTAATGGGTTCTCGCCGAGTACAAATACTTCTCCAGATGTTGGTTTAATTAATCCAAGAAGAATTCTTAGTGTAGTTGTTTTTCCAGCACCATTAGGACCTAAATAACCAAAAACCTCACCTCTATCTACGTTAAATGATACATTATCTAGTATTTTACAACCGTTAAACTCTTTAACCAAGTTATGAACCTCAATAACAGTATTCAAATTCCAACCCCTCCTTATATCCTCTTGAATATTTTTCTCTTCACTATTGACCAGTAGCTGTAGAAAACTATCCATGCAGTTGATATTGGAAGAACAGTTATCATCCACAGAGAAGGATGTATAAGAGCAAAAAATACATTGAAAGCTGCGTATGCCATTATATTTAGCATATAAGCTCTTCTCTGCCATCCATACTTTCTAATTATGCTCACAGCCTGTAATGCTGAATAGCCATCTTTAGTTAATGTATACTTTCCATTTTTATCTAGGGTTACTAATTCTCCAAGCTTCTTAAGATGAAAATCTAGTTTACCGCTACTCTCAATACCAAGCTTCCTCTTTAACTCTGAAAAACTCATAGCTCTCTTAGATAATGATTCTAAGATTTTGATTCTAAGTGGATGTGAAATTGCTTCAAACTTCTCATCCTCTTTCATCGCCGATCACCACAATAATCCATGTTTAAGGCTCTATTTAATTCTAATGTCATAGACAATCTGGTCAAGAACTCTTGACAAGAAGAAAAGGATACATAAAGGGTAATAAGAGAAAAGTAATATTATTTTTTGGCTAAATAAGATAAGAGGTGAAAAATCATTTTGGAGGAAGAACTTAAATCTATCCTTAAATTCATAGATGATGATTTTGTAAAAATATTAATGAAAATCCCACCAAGAAAGGAGCTATACTTACCACCATACTGGCTTCATATCCAAATTGTCGAGCGATACAAAGTACTTTCATATGCAGGTATAAAAGAAGGCATGAATGTATTGGAGATAGGATGCGGAGCTCATGCAATAGCAACTGTTCCATTAGCACATATGGTTGGAAAATGCGGTCGTATTGTTGCTGTAGACATAAAAAGATGGACATTTTTTGAAGAGATTATTAAATCTGCAGGATTGCAAAGGAGAGTAATTCCAATCATGTGTGATGCGACTCAACTTCCTTTCAAGTATCAATGTTTTAATATAGGACTTATAGTACATGGGATAAGAAGCATGAGAAGCGAGGATAACATTGTTAGAATTATAAAGGAGCTGCTAAGGGTTTCTTCCCAAATTTTCTTAGCAGAATCCCTACCGATAGCCAAAAACAAGGCTCAAGAAGCACATATAGAGATGTACAACTTGAGAGAAGAGATATTTGAGGCTTTAATAGGAGAAAAGAATGATATTCATTATTTCCCTCTGGAAAAGTTAGTAGAAATGGTAAAGGAGGCGGGAGGAAAAATTATAGATGCAAAAATGATAGATGTCAACCTTCCTCATCACTTAGCGTTTATCCCAAGGGAATATATAGAGAAAATAAAAGATAAAATGAAACAAGAAGGCCTACTACGAAGGTGGGAGAATGCTTATCGCAAGCTTCAAAAATATGGAGAAGAACATCCTCCAGTAGGAATAATAAAAGCTGTCAAGAAAAACTAGATGTAGAATGAGATATATCATGGTATATATTACAATGATGTAGTAATGTTAATATACTTATAAAATTATACTACTTTTTGGTGAGAA
>JAGGXT010000303.1 GCA_021162905.1 Candidatus Odinarchaeota archaeon
ATATTAGTATTACTGTAGTATTCACTCGATTAAAAGTTAGTTTATTTATCTTTATTTTAACTCATTATACATATCTTGTAGATAATATTAGAAACTGAGTTGATTTATAGAAGAAATGCTGCAGCGCAATATCGAAAACCATGTAGATGCTATTAATGATTTATTGAAGGACATTAAAATTGATTCTGTTATACTTCGGTATAAATTGAAGAATTTCTGGTTAGAAATGACTAACTGGATGTATCTAATTGATAGAAAATTTTTCTTGAGTTCTGCTTTCGCAAAAAAGAAAATGATGCAAAGAAACTATTAACCCTTGCCATAGAAGAAGTGAGGCGAAAATAACAAGCAATCTAAAGGTATTATTAGCTTTGATACGAATTTTGATAATTTATGTATTGAGAGAGGGGCGAAAGACGTAGTTTCTTAATTTGTTTTAACTATTTTATTTAAAGGAAGTTTTACCTCCTCCTTAAATATTTCTAGGACTGTCATGATGAAGATGTCATCAATGCCTTTCATGGATCGAATTTTATTCAGAATTTTACTTAATTCTTCTGTTGATGTTGTTTCTATCTTTATCATCAAGTCGAATTCTCCTGTAACACCATATACTTCAAGTATTTCGTCAATTTTAGAAAGCTCTCTTGCTACCTCATTATAGTTCTCTGACTTTGTCTCAATACCAACTAAGGCTTTTGTTTTTACACCTAATCTTTCCTTGCTAAGAACTACCGTAAAACCCATAATTATTCCCTTTTCTTTTAATCTATTGATTCTATCATAAACTGTTGAATCGGGAACTCCTATCTTACGTGAGATTTCTGCAAGCGTAATTCTTCCATTTTCTTGGAGCTCTTTGAGAATTTTAAAATCAATATTGTCAATTTTAATCATCGGAAAACCTCCGGATAAAAACATATATTAATGAAAATTTTATAAACATTTTGGTCTAATTTCGGTATTTTTCGAAAAGTTTTAAAATACGTTTCGGAGTACTTATACTATCATAAACTCAAAATAATAATTTGATTGGACTTGAAAAGATTTGTTGCAGAAATACTGAGGTAAATATAAATCAGCGAAGCAAAATAAAGCTGGTGAAATAATGGTAGTTGCACTCATATTACCAGTAGTGGGTATCATGTATCAAACGCCATTGCTAGAGCTTACTCGAAGCTCAAGGAAAATAATTATAAGCTTCTTGAAACCATATTGTTCAGCATACTTTCTATTTCTGCCACTTACTAATATCCTCTGGTTCACTATTGTTAACAGCTCTTGCTTTTTACAATCAGTTTTTAGGCTTTTGTTTACAATTTTCATATTTTTAAAACAAAAATTTATTAAGAACACTAAGCGGGATGAGTGATGACTGTCAAGTCTAAATCATTTCTTGGTGTATTTTTAGAGGCTTTCTCATCTCTTTTATTTGACATACTAGGACTCATTGCTGGTTTTATAACCTCCTTAGTTGCTGTTTTTGTTATAAAGATGCCTTGGATCTTAATTGTATATCCAGCTCTTCTTACTGTAAGAGGAAATATAAGTGGCATTTTTTCAGGACGCTTAACTACAGGACTTCATGTTGGGCTTATAAGGCCAAGTATTAGGAAAAATACTGATTACTTTTATAGTTTACAAGCTAGCATTTTCTTTATGAGCTTTGTCAATGCTTTAGTTATTGCTCTTCTATCCTACACAGTTTATATTATGTTAGAGCCTACACAAATTATTTCATTTCAAATAATACTCTATGTGGTTTTACTCTCTATGCTTATCCCAACAACGGTCTCTATATTCTTTCTTGCTCCTCTTATCGGTAAATTCGCATATAGAAAAGGCGCAGATCCAGACACTATTGTTTATCCCATTCTATCCACAATAAATGATATAATCGTATCCGCAACATATGTACTTATTATAATGATTCTCATCTTTTCAGAAGAATTCTTTATACTACTTTCTTATATTTCACTTTTCATTTTCGTGTTCATTCTAATAATATCTTCTAAGTACAGCAAAAGTAAAAATTTTCAACAAACAATCTTTGAGGGTATGCCCACAGTGGTGATTTTAGCAATCATCAGTAATTTCACTGGTGGAATACTCTCTCAGTTCAGATGCCAAATAGAAAAATTCCCGTATATCCTAGTAGTATATCCTTCTCTTATAGATACTGTTGGCGATGAGGGATCAATTATTGCATCAGTGTTCTCTACAAAGTTGAATATAGGATATGCTACTCCTTCTTTCAAAGAGATTGTCAAGCGTGAAAACCGAATAATTATTATTGGAACATTCTCAGCTGGAACAGTGGTTTTCATGATTTTCACAATAATTGGATGCTTTATCTATACGATAGCAATATTTGAAATTCTAAAAGCAATCATGGTTGTAATTTTGACTAATGGCTTGCTCTTACTTCCTGTAACGTTAATCGCTTTTGCATCGGCAATCCTTACATTTAAACATGGCCTAAATCCAGACAACTTTACTATACCATTAATCGCATCTCTATCCGATTTTCTTACTACAACTATTCTTTTCTTAGTTATTACTATATTACAATTATAATTCCCGCTATTACTAATAAACTTAAGTCTTTCCATACTTTTCTTATAGAGATTTCATTATTTTCCTTTTCATAGCTTTTACCAAGATAAGAATTATTTTTGATCTATTCAACAAGGCAGTTAAAGTGAAACTCAAAATGGAGAGCATTATCCGATTATTACTCTAAGCTTTTGATGATCGATATTAAGGTTACTCTTTATAACACTTTATGATGCGGAACAATTTATCTTTATTGAGATTATCGATTCGTAAGTACTCTGCATTTGTATGCCTTGCAATGTCATCAAGATAATTAGGAAGTTTGATTATGTCCTCTATTGGTGGTCGTGTATCTATGATGAGGACTTTTGTTCCGAGAGATTTTATTTTCTCAGAGTAGAGTATTATTTCGTCTTTAATGTCAGTATGTGGGCTTAGAGGAACATTTGCTTTTCCATCTGTTATAATTACCAAGTATGGTGTTATTTGCTTTCCTTTGAAGACAATTTCATTTTTTATGACATTATATGCAGTTAATAATCCAAGACTTAGTGGTGTCTTTCCGCCTGTTGGCAGATTGCGGAGTGCAGCTGTTGCTACTTCTAAGTTTCTTGTTGGAGGGACTAAAATTTCTGCTTGATTTCCGAAGAAGGCTATGAAGGCTACAAAATCTCGATTGACATAGGAATCCTTTAATATGGAGAACATAGCTCCCTTTGCGATTTCCATTCTTTTCATAGCAGCCATTGACCCACTTGCATCAACAAGGAAGACAACGAGTGAAGAGGTTTTAGTATGTCTGATTTTTTCGCGTAGGTCCTCTTTTTGTATTTGAAGCTGTTGAGATTTATTTTTGTTTTTGATCATTCGGAGGGCTACAGCTCTAAGAGTCGCATCAAATGCGATGTCATGGATCTTATCATCTTTAGGGATTCTGGAGTTGAAATAGACTCCTCTCTTATTATTGCTAATGGTTTTTAATCTTCGCCCTGGTCTAGTTGCTTTAGCAATGACTGTGAAATTTTTATTTAGCTTTAAGTCAGATACTTTACGTATGTCAAACAATTTCTTCTTTTGTGTGCTCTTATTACTTCCAGTGCTAGTTATCTCATTATCTTCTTTGTTGGTGTTTTTTTCTCTTTCGAGATGTTCTCTTATTTGAGTTATCTGTTCTCCTGAGATTTTTAAGTCGTTTTTGATTTCATGCATTGTCTTTTCTAAGGCTTCATAATCAAGTTGTGGTACTTCAAACGGCATTTTCCTTATTCTATGTGGTAACGCAAGAATTGCTGCTCTTTTGATATCTTCTTCGGTTACGTAGGTTCTTCCATCAAATGCTGCCAATGTCTTAGCGGTTCTTGTTAAAGTAATCTCCGCACGGTGGCTACTGGCTCCTATCTTTAAGCATAATGAAACTATCAGTAGAAGTAAATCGTCCGAAATTTCCACCTTGGGCAGTAGTTCCCTTGCCCGAATAATCTTATCTCTCAATAATTTTTGTTTCTCTTTAAATTGCTCAAGAAACTCCTCAGGATCGTTTTCAAAGGCTTCCACTCTTTTGATTATTTCTATTCTGTCCTTAGGATCTTTTAATTCTTCCACCGTAACCTGCAGTCCAAATCTATCAAGCAATTGTGGTCTTAGTTCGCCCTCTTCTGGGTTCATAGTGCCTATTAGAATGAAATTTGATGGGTGAGAAACAGAAACTCCTTCTCTTTCCACAACATTGATCCCTGATGCAGCTACATCTAAGAGAATGTCTGCGATATAATCATCAAGAAGATTCACCTCATCAATATAGAGAATACCTCTATGTGCCTCTGCAAGTAGTCCAGGTTCTAAAGCTTTAATTCCCTCTTTCAGTGCTTTACTTATATCAAGTGCTCCGACAACCCTATCAACTGTTGCATTGAGAGGAAGTAGAACTATTTTGACTTTTCTTCTTTTTACTTTTAGCTTTTCTCCATGCTCAAATTTCGAAAAACAAGAATCGCACATCTCTCTTGGATTATGAGGGTTGCAATTGAATGGACAACCTTCTACAACATCTATCTCTGGCAATAGATCAGCTAAAGCTCTAACCGCTGTAGATTTTCCAGTTCCCTTTTGACCACGAATCAGAACACCGCCTATCCTCGGATTTATGGCATTCAATAGCAAGGCAAGTTTCATATTTTCTTGGCCAACAATCGCTGAAAAGGGGAAAACGTATCTCTTTATGTGATGAGGCATTGATTACATCTCCTTTGTGCATGTTGCTTATAATTGATTTTATTATTAAAATTACCTATTTGGTCATTTAGAACTATTGCTTTTTAGAATAAGTACTATTATATCTCTTGCGACTATTCTATTCGCGGGGATAAGGTAACTTTGTTGCCACGGTATTACTATATTTTTTAAGTCTACATTTTATGCATAATTCAAGAGCTTCCTTTATGTCTTCTGCAAATTTCTCCTTTTCTAATATTTTTTCTATCTCTGCCATTTGAGGTAATGTTGTTATGGGTCCACCGCATATCTTACATGTCTTTAGCGGGATTTCTATTGTGGTAACAGCATCTTCTAACCTACTTGAAGATATTTCAAATTCCTTAGTTAATGTTATAGCATCGTACAGACATTTCTCCTGACACTTCCCACAGAATATACATGTTCCATAGTTTACTTTAAGAACTCGTTTTTCATCCCCATCAAGAATATCAATCGCATCCACTGGACAGACTTTAGCACATGCTCCACAACCAATACACTTCTCTGGGTCGAATATTGGTTTTCCTCTATATTCTTCCGCTGCAGGGCTTGGAGCCTTGGGATACTTCTCTGTGAAGGGGCCTCTTTTCAGAACCTTTAGGACTTCATGAATTATGTTACCCATGCTACCACCCCAATAAAAGCAGAGTGACTACTAAGCCAAGAATTGATAATAAGTTTACGTAAATTCCAAAAAACTTAACGAACTGATCAATTCTTATTCTGGCGAATATAGCTTCAATAAACGTAATTAGTATAGCTAATAGTATGCACAAAATTACATGAACGATAATAGTTATCAATCCCATATTTGGAAGAGGTATGAAGAAATCTACAAATAAACTCGTTAAGACTGAAAATTCAATAGCATGAGCAAGCTCAAATAAAGCAAGCTTTCTACCTGTATATTCCACATATATACCTTCAAGAATCTCTGTCTCTGCAACAGGTATACTAAAGGGATTGACATAGAGTTTAGCCATTATATATAGTAAAAAGGCAATTGCTGTAGGCAGAAGGACAGCATATTCTATTCCCAACCTCTTAGTTGAGATTATTTGGATAAGCATTAGTGATTTACTCCACACAGCTATAGTTGCTATTGTAAAGACTAATGGTAGTTCAAAAACTATTAGCATTGTTGCAAATCTTGCAGCACTCACAGCACTGTAAGGATTACTTGAAGACGAGCCACCTAATATTGTTGCAAATACCAACATTGAGAGTAAGTAAAATACAAGTATTATATCACCTGTAAATGATAATTGTGGCATATAATAACCTATAGGAATCAATGCCGAAGCAAAAGTTACAGATGCTAACGAAAGTATAGGAGCCACTCTATAGGCTGTTTTGCTAGCTGTAGCAGGCTCTATATCTTCTTTTACTAAGAGCTTCATAAAATCATAGAATGGCTGGATTATTGGTGGTCCCCTGCGACCTTGAATTCTAGCACGAATTTTCCTTCTAAAGCCTAACAGAAGAAATCCTAATGCGCTTGAGAACAAGAATCCTGGAAAGATTAAGTATTCCAAGATTAGAGTTATAATATTAAGATTTCCCACCTTTCATCACCTTCTTCTTAAATAGACTAAGTGCCTCTATGATGCCTTTTAGAATAGTATGAGCTCTTGGAGGGCAGCCCATAATGTAATAGTCTACTGGGATTACTTTATTAACGGGTCCTACAATCGAGTAACTCCCCTTAAACATTCCACACGTGCAGGCACAAGTACCTACAGCTATTACAAGTTTTGGTTCTGGTGCTTGTTCATAGATTCTTTTTAACTTATCAATGGTTTGTGCAGTGACTGGACCAGTAACTAGAATTACATCAGCGTGCCTAGGCGTTCCTACGAGACGAATACCAAAACGTTCAACATCAAATCTTGGTGTGAATACAGCCACAGTTTCTATATCACAGCCATTACATGAACCTGTATTTAGATGATAAACCCAAATGCTTCTCTTTAGCAAGTAGGAGGCAATACGACTCATTCAGTCACCCCCAAGCTTACTGCCATATTCCAGAAGTAAGGATTGAACGTAAGAAAAATTGAAAGTATTATCAAAATAAGGGCTATATAAGCTACTTTAGGTTCTTTTACTTCTAGCTTACTGGGTGTTCCGAAAAATACCTTATGTGATGTTTTGAAAAGACATATTATGGTTAAGACTCTTATTGATATCAGTATTATGACTATGACTGCAGCTATTTGACCTAAAAGTAAGCTTTCCTCTATAATGAAGTGTTCTAATATGAATGGCATGAATGGAGGAAATAGGGAAACCATAATAGATGCCGTTATGAATGTCCAAGTTGAGACTGGCATTTTGCTTAAGAGCCCTTCTACTCTATCTATTTCAGCACTGGATGTAATTGCTACTATGTAAGAGATTACCATTAAAGCTAGGAGAGGAGGGAGTATACTTAGAACGTATAAGTATCCCAGTAGATTCTTAATTGAAAATGCAAATAGTGCCAAGGATATTTGACTTATGAAGACAAATGATATTATCCTATAAATGTTTCTTTGACCAATAGCATATATAATAGCTATGAGAGATGCCAGCGAGAATAGTATCAAGTGGTTCATATTACCACCTCATAAGCCTATATTTTCCACTCTTTAGATCTAGAATTAGCACTCTGTTAGCACAAGCAATACATGGATCTAGGCTACCTATTGAAACTGGAGCGTCTGCTATAGTTCCTCCAACCAATATAGGTTTGGCTGCTATAAGGTTTGGTATGGTAGGTGTACGTATTTTTACACGTTCAGGAGTTATGGAACCAGTAGTTTTAATATAGTACAGTAATTCTCCTCTTGGGGCCTCCACTCTGCTTGTAACTTCTCCTGCAGGTATTTTCTCATATTCTGTTTTTATGTCTCCCTTTGGCAGATTTTCTAATGCTGCTTTTATTATCTTTAATGACTCAAAAACCTCTAGCAACCTAACCAAGGTTCTTGCCCACGAATCACCTTCATCAAGAACTATTACATCAAAATCTATTTCATCATATGCCAGATAGGGATCTCTTTTTCTGATATCGAAATCTACACTTGAAGCCCGTGCAACGGGGCCTACTACATTAAGTTTTAATGCATCTTGTTTAGATAGATAGCCAACCTCTTTTGCTCTCATTCTAATAGTCTTATCTCTCTCAAATATCTCTCTGAATCTACTAATAGACTCCTCTAGTTTCTCCAGTGATTTTAAAACTCTTGATACTTGTTTTTCAGAGATGTCTCTTCTGACACCACCAATTGCTGTAATGGCATATTGTACTCTATTTCCAGTGAGCTCTTCTAATATTTGCATAACCTCCTCTCTGAAAGCCCATAAATGCATAAAAACCGTATCGAATCCCATCAGATGCGCTGTGAGTCCGAGTATTAGAAGATGGCTTTCTATTCTGTTAAGCTCAAATATTATTGTTCGTATGTACTTAGCCCTTTTAGGTGGTTCTATTCCTGCTATTCTTTCTATTCCCATTACAAAGCATTCAGAGTGAGCTTGTGTGCAAATAGCACATACTCTCTCTGCAAGTCTTATGCAATCCTCGAAACGCTTTTTCTCCATAAGATATTCTATACCTCTATGAGCATGCCCAAGTCTTACATCCACATCTACTATTTTTTCTCCTAAGACACTTAACTTAAACATTACAGGTTCTTCTAGTGCATAATGATAAGGCCCAAATGGTATTATTGTTTCTCTCGGCATGGAATCACCTCTTCCTGAGAGGGTATACATTCTTAGGCCAATTATCTGGTAAAATAAATCTCCTAGGTTTAGGATGCCCCTCAAATTTCACCCCAAAAAGATCCATTATTTCTCTCTCGTAGAAATCTGCAACAGGAAATATTATGATGATTGATGGAACTTTAGGTATCGCTTTTGAAGTAAGAGCTTTTAAATTGAGAAGGTTGCCATTGATATCAAAGTGATAAATAACTTCAAATTCTTTACCTGCATCCCTACATGTTATCATGGACAGATGAGCTCCAAACTTTTCTTTGAGTATCTTCGCGATTTCTTTTAGATCTCTTTTGTTGACATCTGCTTGGATTCTACGCTTATCAATAATCCTCAGATTTTGAACTAAATCTTTCAGTTCTTTGCTTATCTTATTTAATAGACTTTCCTCGCTTTCCATATGTTACCCTCCGATAAGCAAAAGAATCAGCGCCGATACTATCATTAGAATTAAAATAGCATATCCTACAAAGACTAATTTCTTGTCGGATAGCTTTTGAAGCATCTTATCAGTATATTTTGCAAGCGATGTAAACATCGAATCCAAATCGCTATAGCGGTACATTACACTCAAGGGGTCCTTTATAGTAGTTATGTAAAAGTGTTCAGAGGAAATATGAATCTGCTCTGGAGAGTATAGTTCTGGATCTTCACCGCAAATAAAGATCTTAGTTTTTTCTCTCTCCACTCTTATTTCTCGAGGTCTGAAAGTGGAAACATATATAAGTAATCCTAAAAGAATTCCAAAAGCTAACATAAATGATGCGATCGGTTCTGAGATTACTCCCACACCAGTACTTATCGTTAAAAATTCAAACTCCTTAACTTGTATACCTATAGCTAATATAGCTGGCAAGACAAGATAATTAAGAGGTAAGTAAGGAAATATCCCAAATATCACACACAAGATGCTAAGGAATACTAAAGGCAGTTCCATAATTACGGAATTTTTCTTTTCTACATTTTCGAATTTAATTTTCGGTGCACCATAAAACACACTATGAATTACTTTTATAAACGCAGCCAGAGTTACAGCGCTTGCAATTAAGGTTACTAAAGTTGCTAACAATGGCAGAACATTCTTACTATCAACCCAAGCTTTGATTCCTACCTCATAAATCATCCACTTACTCACAAAACCATTAAATGGAGGTACTCCAGATATGGAAACCGCACCTATGAAAAAAGTTGTTGCAGTTATACGCATTCTCGTAGCTAAACCTCCGAGCTCTGTCATGTCTCTAGTCTTTACATAGTGCTCAACAAAGCCAGCGCAGAGGAAAAGAAGCCCTTTAGTTATAGCATGATTAAATAGATGGAATAGTGCAACTAATACTCCAAATGGAGTCCCTATTCCAACAGCTGTAACTATATAACCTATGTGACTTATAGTACTGTAGGCTAAAAATCGCTTTAAGTCATTTTGAATCAACATATAGAAAACTCCAACAAATATTGTTATTAGCCCTATAATTAGCACCACTGGTTGCCATGGAAGGACGAAAAGCATAAATAATGGCCACAATCGGATTAGAAGATAAACTCCAGCTTTAACCATGGTTGCTGCATGTAAAAGTGCACTTACAGGTGTTGGTGCTTCCATGGCATCTGGGAGCCATATATAAAATGGAAACTGAACCGATTTTGTTATTATAGCTATGAAAAGCGAGACGAAAATTAGGGCGGAGAAAATATTATTGGACGTTCCTACATATTTTGATATCATCTCATGGATAAGTACACTGCCAGTGATATTTGACAGCAAGGCCAATCCAACTATTAGTATGGTAGATCCTGTTTCGGTTATGATTATCGTTTTATAAGCCCCTCGAAGGGCTTCTTTTCTTTCGTTCCAGAAAGATATTAAACTGTAAGAACATAAACTTGTTAGTTCCCAGCTTAATATCAGTAATAGTATTCCATTTGCCGATACAAGCAGAATCATGGAACCTATAAAAGCCAACATCCAGAAACAATAACGGCCCACAGACCTTTCATGGCTCATATAGTCATAAGAATATAAAATACATAGAAATCCGATTAGAGAGACCAAGATGGAAAAGAAATAAGATAACGAATCAAAACGAATCTCTAACAAGGGAAGATTAACTAAACGATACTCGAAAGTGACCCCATTAATAACTATATCTGGGAAGATTAGAACATTTATGATTAAAACTACAAGCGATGAAACTGTGGCTATTGTAAGCGTTAATTTTGAAAACTTTGAGAGAAAAAGACATATAAACCCTACGATAAAGAGGCCTAAGATAGATAAAATAAAATGGTAGGGTGTAAATATCATTTACTACCCTCCTGAAGATCTTTCCACCTCAATTAGAACTTTATGTTTTATGAAATCAATCATTATTCCTTTTACGTGCTCTACTTTCTTTTTTTCACCATAGATATTTTGAAGCCAGACGGTATTATTTTCCAATTTTAGGCCTGAAACTTCATTTAAGAGAACTCTCTCTTTTCCATTTTCAATTATATAAACATCAGACTCACACATATCTTACACCTTCAACTTATGTAAGTAACAAATAGTCTTGCAAAGCCTATTAATATCCTGAAAAATGATACTATTAGGACCTAAATTATCAACACCCAACCCTTTTACTTCTAACTCATACAACTGATTATCCAATCTCACCATATGGTATGGTATATCCTCATCACCAAACACTCTCTCATAAAGACTCACAGCATTCTCAATGTCAGTAACCTTGTTTATAATAAGTATATTCTTTTTTATATCAAGCTCTCTCGCCATTTTTATAAGCTTTCTTGCAATTGACATCGATTTCAATGTCGGCTCACTAATACATAACATTAAATCAAATTTCTCAGCTAGGCCTCTACCGAAGACCTCTGCGCCTGCTTCAGAGTCAACTATAACAACTTCGTTTCTCTTTAGTAATACATGGTGTAAGAAAGCCTTTGCAAGAGCGATAGCAGGACAGAGACACCCCTCCTTACTTGAATCTATGCTCCCTACAACCAACACTCTTAAATTCTCAGAGATTTTAATACCATAATTGTCCACTAGGTCATCAACCTTTGGAGTCAATGAAAAGAGAATCCCCCAACTCTCGCCAGGCTTAGCTCCAGTTCTTTCTTCAACAAGTTTATCGTTCTTTGATAAAGGAACTATTTTTGATGCCTTGTCGTAAGGAATACCTAAACTTTGAGCAAGATTTGGAACAGAATCAGTATCAATTGCTAGTACAGAATAACCACTAGAAGATAATATATGCGCCAGAACAGCAGTTATTGATGTTTTCCCAACACCACCTTTTCCAGTAACTATTATTTTCATACCTAAGCTCTCCTTATGAATAAAATTATAATAAATAAAAATAAATAAAAAGGTTTAATTTAGGGTGGTAGGCCGAGCTTTTTCCTTTTCTCCATGATTACTTCAATTATTGTATCTGCTGCCTTTTCTGGGTCTGGTTCTACATAGAACTTTCCACCAAGGAGGTCTTCAACATCATCAGTTAACAATTTAGTTACTGTTGGACTTCCTAATACTGGGGGTATTGTACCTAAGTGCGTGAATACTCCACTAGCCACGAAATATGTCCCTATGCTAACAGCTTTTTCGCTCATCCACTCTGGAGCAGAACCAGCAGCTGGTAGATCTGGAATATCAACACCTAAAGCATCGGCTATAGCGCCTAGTGCTATGAGTATCCTTGAACAATCAACACAGCTACCCATATGTAAGCATGGTGGAATTCCTAATGCTTCACATATCTTTCTAACTCCAGGACCAGCTTCTTTAGCAGCTTCAAGTGATAGTAATCCGTGCATTGCAGCTGCCAAAGCCCAGCAGCCAGTCCCAACTACTAATATATCATTGGCTATAAGTTTCTTAGTCAGAGTTATATGGCTATAATTATGTTTAACCTTTGGATTTACGCATCCAACTACGCCTACTATACCTTTAATTGTTCCATCTTTTATAGCGTTAATCAAAGGTTCAAGTGTGCCTCCAAGTGCTTCTAATATAGCTTCAACACTAAATCCAGCCATCGCTTCCATCTTGTATTCTGGTATCTTGACTCTTTCTTTACTTCTATTTTGAAAGTTCTCGATTGCTGTTGTTACTATTTTTTCAGCTATTTCATCGGCCTTTTCAGGTTTAAATTCTATATGTAAGGCTCCTGGAATATGCATTTTAGGTTCTGTGGTTATAATTTTTGTATGATAACATCCTGCCACGTCAACGATAGCTGGCATAACACACTGATAGTCCACAATCATAGCCTCTACTGCTCCAGTAACTATCGCTAGTTCTTGCATTAGCATGTTACCAGCAGCAGGGATACCAAGTCTCATCAATACTTCGTTGCCAGTACAGCACATTCCTGCCACATTAACTCCTTTTGCGCCATATTTTTCTGCTAACTTTTGTATTTTCTCCGATTGTGCAACTTCAACTATTTTCATAGATAGCACAGGATTGTGACCATGAACAATTATGTTAACCATATCCTCTTTGAGAACACCTAAATTTGCAGTGAATTTTATAGGTTTAGGAGTACCAAATAGGATATCACTGAGAAGTGTTGCCATCATCGAACCTGACCATCCATCAGATAGACTTGTTCTCACTCCATGTAGCAACAAACTTGCTGGGTCGGCATCTACACCTACGTGCGTCCTATGCATACATTCAGTTACCTCTCTATCGATGGCTCTAGGAAGAACACCTAACTTCTCCCATACTTTTATTCTCTTCTTTGGGGCTAATCCCATCAATAGTTTTAATGGCTCTTCTCCTGGTTTCCCAAATTCCCGTGAGAGAATTTCAGCTAGTTCTTTAGCTATCTCTAAGTCTTCCTTTCCTTCAACCTTTATGCCAACAGCTGACGCCACCATTTTAAGTTTTTCAGAATCTTTAATCACATAGTACTTCGTTTCTCCATGTGCTACCATGTGAAATACGTGCCATATATCTCTAGCGTGATCACTATGTGCGGCAGCCCCAGCAGCTATCATCCTTAGAATATTCCTAGCAACAATAGTATCAGCTGTAGCTCCGCAAGTTCCTCTAGTTGGGCCATGTCCAAATGGATCAATACGACATGGGCCCATATTACAGTTTCTACAGCATATTCCAAGTAAACCAAAACCACACTGTGGTTGTTGTTCCAAGAATCTATGCCATGCTACCTTAATGCCCTCTTCTTCTGCTTTTTCAATAAGACTTGAAACGCCCGGAGTTATTGAGATTTCTTTAGCTGGAAGTTTATATTTTCTATACTCTAGAGATGACATTAAACCCACCTCACACGAGAATATTTAGAAATAACATCAGAGGGCTTAATTGGTGGTGCTGGTTTTACTTCAACTTCTTTAAGCCCTGGAAGAACTAAAATTTTGCCTGGTGCTGCTGCAAGTCCTGTAAGGAGCTGTTGAGCCTTCTCTTTTGCTACTCCCCTCATGAGTTCTTCTAAAGTTCCAAATTTAAGTGCCTCTGTTGGACAAGCTTCAACACAAGCAGGTACTCTCCCTTCTCTTATTCTATCTATGCAGAAATCACACTTGATTACAGTTTTGTATTCTTTTTCGTACCGGGGATGACCAAATGGGCATGCAAGTGCGCACATTAAACAACCTATACATTTTTCTGGATTCAAAATCACAAATCCCTCATCAGTACGTTGAATTGCTTGAGTTGGACACACGGCCATACAAGGTGCATCCTTACAATGCTGACACCTCATAGGAACGGTAAAATTAGAAACTGGTAGTACCGTGATTCTTGGTCTTGGTTTAGGCTTTTCTGCGAGTGCTCCATATATATTCTTTGAAATTGAATGCTCAACGGCACAGGCTATCTCACAGGATCTGCATCCCATACAACGTTCAGGGTCAATGAGAATAATGAGCTCTGTACCCTTATAGGCCATAAATTACCCTCCTTTTCTATTTTTATAAAAGCTTCTTACATTTAAATAAGCGTTCCGTTATTCGAAAAATAAGCGACTAAACGTATCTAAATGCATATTTTTCGAAAACGAATCAAGTCATGCATGCATATTCTGATAAAGATATTTGTTTATGCTCTCACTAATCTCCTTGTATAATTGTAATATGTACCTCCCTTTATCTGTTAAAACTGTTCTCCCTCTAACTTTACCTCCTTTCTCTGAAGTTAAAAGTTTAAAGCCTAAAGTGTACTCCAGGCTTTTAATTTTCTCCATATAGGTAGATGTAGAGAAACCCAAAGCAGAGCATGCAGCCCTAAAGGACTTAAGCTGTTCAATAACTTCCAGTAGCATAAGCACATCGTGAGGTATTTCCTTCTTATCGCCTATCATAAGTGAGATATTAGCTACGGGTATGAACTCCAATTTGAAATGGCTACTTGCGCACTTTGAGAATATAAATCTTCTTACAATCTTCTCGTCTACTTTACTATAATGCATTCTTCCATCGAGTATCGGACACTTTCCTACTCTACCAGAGGCATCCACGTATAACATTCTACATGTAGTTTCAAATGGTTTAGCCAACAAAGTTACTGGATATCCTTTAATAAATGCATTCGTAGCATAATAACCATAAAGTGTGCCATATCGGAGACAAATCTCTACGTTTCTCTTTCCTTCCAGTAGTGTAATTGGGTTTGTATTCACATATTTAGAATACGGTGGCTCACCCACCCTAAGTGATAAGCCATAAGTTCTGCAGAAAGGTATCAATGAAAAAATATTACCTATGTCCTTTGCAGTTCCCATAACAATGTAGTAGAGAGAGATGTTTTCTATACCTTGAGAGATTAGTACCTTTATATGTTTCTCAAATCTTCTTGCGAGCTCTATGCTAGGAATCACGAGAACTATCTCGTTAATTCTCTCGAATATAGATTTATCTAATGCATTAGAAAGAGAGTTTATGTTGATGAAGAGATGTATTTTCCTTGAAAAACTCTGTAATAATTCAATTATAGAAGGAAGCTGAGTATGCTTAAGAGGATTCGTGCACAAAATAATGGACTCATCAAATATGAAATTTTTCCATAGCTTTCTAAGTCTTTCTATTGCCCTAAGGGGTAGGAAGCACTCCTTCTCATTCAACGCTACTAATGAACAATGACGACAATTTCCTTCACATTTATTTGATGGTGAAACAAGGAGCGTCTTCTTAGGCATGCTGCTCACCAATTTACTCGAAGTATATTTCGAATCCGCAGAATGAATTTCCAAGTCCCCAACAGTATTTCTCCTTAACCACATTACTACCATAAAGCTCCGTTAGAATCCCTTGCAAAATACCTGCCTCAAAGTCACACATAGCTTTTCCAACATTTGGTAAATCATAGCAACTTACGCATTCATATATATTAATTTTCATGGTATTGAAAGATTCCTTAATCAAGTCTACCAAACCTATCTTATATAGAACAAGAGCCATTGGTATATCATCCATGCTGTTAATTATTCCCTTCTTAACCATACTTTTACCAAGATTATATCCTGAAAGCCTCATAATAACTATTTTCGAAGACAGATTATACTTTAGAGTTGCATATTCAATGGTTCTAAAATTAGCAATGTAATGCGAATCCTCGAAATTAATATCGCTAAAGAAAGGCCTTTGTGTGCGAATAAAATGATCGAAACTAGGCCTATTTATAACTTGTCTTCTTGAGGGCCCTTCTTTAATTTCCTTAAGATAAATTTCTCTCCATTTATAAATGCTCCTAATCATAAAATCTTCTAAAACCTCTAACTTGACTCTCAAAATGCCTCACCTAATCAATAAGTGATGATATGAAGTCATTATTAACATCTGCAAACTATATTATAACTTAAACTAAAACACCTATTAATATTTTATTCACTATTGGAAAAATCCACATGTAAGAAAAAGAGCATGGAATTACC
>JAGGXT010000024.1 GCA_021162905.1 Candidatus Odinarchaeota archaeon
CAAAATGATGAAATAGTCGAACAGCATGATATAAAAAATGTTTCATTTATAACAATTAATACTTCTCAGCTTTATGACGGTGTGACTCTATTCTCTTGGATAATAGTGGACTCTGCAGGAAATACTGTTATAAAGAATTTAACTTACTTTATAGATAATACGCGGCCAGTGGTAAATATACTTGCTCCACTTGCAGGAGTTGAAATAAATGAAACCGTCAAAATTGCATGGAACATTACAGAAA
This sequence comes from Candidatus Odinarchaeota archaeon, assembly GCA_021162905.1. The sequence goes on from JAGGXT010000024.1 coordinate 245, forward strand.
CTAATCTAAAGAGAGTTCTTCTAAAAATCGACAACATTACGTTCGATGTCACTAATGTTACAGAGGTTATGTGGAATACAAAAACTACCGAAAATGGAGTACATACAATTACCATAATTGCAGAAGACCTTGCTGGAAATGTTGGGCAAGCTTCAATACAAGTAAATGTAAATAATACAGTTATTGAGCAACAAGCTTCACAGCCTCAACCTAGCGAATTCCCATCCGTATTATACATTGCGGTAAGTGGTGTTGCTGGTTTAGTTACTGGTGTATTAATTGCAACTTTAATTAGTAAGAAAAAATCTTTCTAACTTTTTTATTTCTTTTATTGATATGTCTACTAATATTCCTTGGATTTATTATTCAGGTGTTACTTTAGCAGTTGATGAATTTTTTTCCTCTCCTCTCCTTCATCCAGTGTTAAGAGAAGGAAAAATATTGTACCAAAGAAAAGATTTTAACCTAAACAATTTGATTAGCTTCGAGCCCTATGTTATTGTCACATACGACCTTAGTACTATTCACAAATCCGTAGATAAAGTAAAGTTTATTCACAGACTATTCGGTAGAAAAGCTGGCAAATACTCATATAAGGGGATTCTGGATAGCCTTGGGGGCTTTAAAATAGGCAGAAACGCAATTATGCTTCCATTTAAAAATTTAAACGGGCTAACTGAGTTTCTAGATAAAAATAATGTGAGATATGTCCTGAGGTACGTGTGGCTACCTAAAGTTAAGTCATAAGTGCAATATTCTCGCTTCAACCATAAATATCTATAAATATGTCTCCTTAAGCCAAAGATTTAAATGAGTAAAAGGAGAAATTACCTTTCACTAACAATTTGGCAGTAACTTTATTTTTCCACACCAAGTTAAAAGAATGCTTGGTGATTAGTAGTGATGGATAAAGAATTCGAAGAATTTGTTGAAGATGTTTTTAGAACATCCCTTAACCTGAATCCAATTAGCGGCACTTATCTGGGCCTACACGAATATAACACTATCATGCCAGTGGTCTCAAAGTATAGCTTTAGATTCCAAGTAACATTCACAGAGAAAATGTTAGATATGCTGCAAGAGTTCCCAGATGAGAAATTATCACCGTCCAATAGAATAGATAAGCTTGTTCTGGAAAGATTGGCAAAAATATGGCTTTTCGATCTAAAGGAACTAGAAACATGGCGTAAGGACTTTGATGCCGCATATCTTATAAGTGGAGCTATCTATGGCATAGTCATTAAAAACTATGCTCCCTTTAATGTAAGATTGAGTCACATTACCTCCAGAGTTAAAGAAACCGACAGAATAGTGCGAGAGACCATAAGTAGAGTTGATAAGCCAGTAAAAACATGGGCAAAAATAGATCAAGAGGTATCCCAAATGACAATAGGATTCTTCGAACTAATAACAAATATTGCGAAATCTGAAGGCGTAGATAAAGAAACAATGGACACTTGGATAGAAACAAAAGAGAAGGCAAAAGAATCACTTACTAAATACTATCACCACCTTGAAGAAGTTGCACAAAAAGCTGAAGATAACTGGACTTTAGGCAAGGAAAAATTTGTAAAACTACTAAGGCTAAGAGGAATAAAAGAATCCTTAGAAGAACTGACAGCAATGGCCGAAAAAATAAAAGCGGAAACCCTTGAAGAATTAGAAAAAATCGCAAAGGAAATCGACCCAAAAAAGAGCTGGAAAGAAGTCCTTAACATGATTCGTGCTGACCATCCTAAGACAGCTGAAGAGGTAATAGAGGCGTATAAAAAGGCCATGAACGAGGCCCGAGAAATTGTTAAAAGTGGCAATTTTGTTCCATATCCCCAAGGTGAAGAGCTAATCGTTACAATGACACCACCACCATTTCAGCCCTTACTACCAATAGCCGCATATTTGAGTCCAGGAAAATTCGAAAAACAAGTTGGTATATACATGGTAACCCCGTTGGAAGATCGACTAAAGGAACATAACTACGCAAGTATTAAAAATACCAGCTTCCATGAGGCATACCCTGGTCATCACCTCCAGTTAGTTTGGGCTAATAAAAATAAATCATTGGCAAGAATATTGGTTCAAGCTCCAGAATTTGTTGAAGGGTGGGCACATTACGTTGAAGAACTGATGATAACAAAAGGGTATGGCGATAAGAAGGTTAGAATGGCACAACTGGAAGATCAATTGTTCAGATGTATTAGAGTAATCGTTGATATAAAAATGAGCACTGGAGAATTTACTTTTGAAGATGCCGTAAATTACATGACCAAAGAACTCGGATGGTCAAGAAGCGTAATTGAATCCGAAGTCAAGAGATACACCAAAACTCCAGGATACCAGCTGAGCTACTTGTACGGAAAAGTAAAGATTAAACAACTAAGAGAAAAGGTGAAGAACATTCTAAAGGATAAGTTCAACGAGTATGAATACCATAAAGCCATATTAGAAGAAGGTAACCTACCACTCGATATACTCGAAGACGTGGTTATTAAAAAGCTAACATCCTCTAATTAAAGCAAATCATAAAAAGAAATCATTCCTCTATCGCACGCCATCTCCTTTTTTCAGAGTCCCAAAACTCCTTTGGAAACCTATATACCCCTCCACTTGTCTTCCCAAAGTGAGCCTCAAAATGATCAAAATACTTTGAAAAAATTGCATGCATTGCTTCTGCCACCTTTACCTGCATTCCTGAAGGAACATTAATAAATGCAACAACCTCTGCCTCCCTTTTACTTACCTCATTAAGATAACCTATAAATGACGGAAATTCGTTCAATGCAGCAAACGAAATAAAACATAAATCAGGACTGCCTACATAATAAGTGAAAATCGTTTCATTAAGCCCAGTAAAATTAACATACCACATGTCTATCAGAATACCCATCATCCTCAACTTCTTGATAGACTCTAAAACGTCATTCGGACTCTTCTTTAGCTTCCTCGCTAACTCTCTAACACCCTTTACACCATTCCATATCTCATTCAAAATCTCAATGTCCAGCCTATTAATCTGCTCTAATGGAATATTCCTCAAGCTTATTTGCTCTATGCCCGAATAGCCAACAACTTCAAAATTAAGCGATGAAAAAAGCTTATCACACCACCCCATCCAAGTGTCTGGCACAACAAACCATCTTTTCGCAACCGGATCATATTTCCTAAAATTGTAACTCATGAAAATACTATCTGGCGAAATAGACCTAATTTTATACTTCGACGATAACGAAACATCTCTAACCACCTGCTTGTAATATGAAATATTCTTAGCGTTCTTTGGAATCGCATACGTTAAAACTACTCCTCCTCTCGAATCATAATACTCAAACTTGGAATATAAAAATGGCAACTTCAACAACTGCTTAACAACCTTATCGCTCAACCTCGCTCCATCAACCCATAAAAACATCGGAACAAGCCCAATCTTCGATAAACTAACCTTCCTATATGGAATAATCACCGAAAGCTCCTTTAACCTCCTAAAACACCTATAAACCTTATTGTACTTCACACCAAAAACCTTCGCAATCCTCTCTACACTATCAGTCGGATTCTCCAAAAGATAATTTATCAGCCTCCACTCAAACTCATCAAACTCATAAACATGCGAACTCATATAATCCTCAAGCACCTTAAAATACCCATACTTGTCAAGAACTATACCATACTTCTCATACGACTTGAATAAACTATACAAATCCCTAAGAAAACCTTCACCCTTAAGCCTGTAAAATACTGGAAACGAATAGGGAGCATGATACCTTATGCCATGTAACCTCTCCGGCTGCGAAACTCGGTACCATAAATCATGCCAATCCTTTGCCTCCTTCTTCGACAACCTCTCTAAAGCATATTCCCAGCCAAAATCCCTAGACTCATCAAGCCCCTTTATGCTATCTGGCAATAACATATTGAAAGCCTCTCTCATTAAAACAGCATTGAACCGATAATCCCCAAAATCGTAAACCTCTAATGTGGAACCACTCAGTCTGCATCCATATCCTCTGTTCTCCTCCAGTAACCTCTCATCAGACATGACCCTAACATCAATCTCTGGAACCTTATATTCCCTTAACTCAAGATATTCCAAAACATCATTCATGACACCCTTAAACACATTAGCTCCTTCCATTCCAGCCATAACACTTCTTACCTCATTACCTAAAACACTTAACGATATACACTATATCACTACTTATACATAAATTTTTAATCTCAGAATTCTGAAACTTTCTCCCTCAACACACTAAAACTTGAAAAATCTTTTCATTTGCGCATGCGAAAAATTTAAATACCCAAAAAATAACACCGTTATCATAAGCAAAATGACTTCTAAACAATTATTTATCAAAAATAAATGATTAAAATTCTCATTTTATTTTCTAAAGTATTTTGAACCTATATTTGGTGAAAAGAAAGCACCATATTTGATATCACACTGTTATTATACACCGAAAAATTTAAAAAGAAAATACCACTTTTTCCTTGTTTGTCTCAAATTTTTGAGATCCACAAGCTGACACTCAGCGCAGAAAAATTTATTAGGAACTTTCAACATACCGTTGTATCGAAGGCCTCGATGAATAGAGGACGGCAACGTATCCCTGCTTATTAGTTCAATGATTTTCCGTGTATTTTTGTGTTGTATCGAAGGCCTCGATGAATAGAGGACGGCAACCACCACCGATTACGAAAGAAAAAACAGCAAAAATAAAGAAGTTGTATCGAAGGCCTCGATGAATAGAGGACGGCAACCAAATTGTTTCAAAATTCAACCCCTCCATTGTTTTTACCTGTTGTATCGAAGGCCTCGATGAATAGAGGACGGCAACATAGCTCTTATTACTAAGTTTTGTAGTCTTTTATGTATGTGTTGTATCGAAGGCCTCGATGAATAGAGGACGGCAACATATCGCCTTTTATTTTTGCTTGTTCTATTGTGTTTCTAAGTTGTATCGAAGGCCTCGATGAATAGAGGACGGCAACTATATGGCCATTGCTGAGCTCTATGCAGTTATTGTAACGTGTTGTATCGAAGGCCTCGATGAATAGAGGACGGCAACTTTCCCTTCAATTGTTCTAACATCACCCTTCAAAATATCCTTTGTTGTATCGAAGGCCTCGATGAATAGAGGACGGCAACAGAGCTTCTATAACTCTATCAAAAAATTGGGTGGACGTTATGGGTATGTTGTATCGAAGGCCTCGATGAATAGAGGACGGCAACCGGGCATCGCGCGGGAGACTCCTTCAACGCCTCTTCATAGTGTTGTATCGAAGGCCTCGATGAATAGAGGACGGCAACTATTAGGACCAAGCTCACCCCTCCTTTCCATAAGACATAAGTTGTATCGAAGGCCTCGATGAATAGAGGACGGCAACCAAGCTATTTTTCATGTGTACCACAACCAGATGATAACGTTGTATCGAAGGCCTCGATGAATAGAGGACGGCAACTTTTTATTATGCGCTTTGCACCTTCGATTCCATACACAGTTGGTAGTTGTATCGAAGGCCTCGATGAATAGAGGACGGCAACCCAAATGTCAATCCCATCGCTCCTCATACGTTGCAACTTCTCGTTGTATCGAAGGCCTCGATGAATAGAGGACGGCAACTCTTACTGTTGTTCTTATGCGTTCAAGTGTTACAAAAGCAATGTTGTATCGAAGGCCTCGATGAATAGAGGACGGCAACCCTCTTCTAGTTCTTCGATTATGGCTTGAGGATATTTTTGATGTTGTATCGAAGGCCTCGATGAATAGAGGACGGCAACAGCTGCAACAAAAGCGATATTGATATTGGTGGATGTGTACAAGTTGTATCGAAGGCCTCGATGAATAGAGGACGGCAACTATACCAGCCCTTATGATAACCGATTGTTTCCACTCCCCATAAATGTTGTATCGAAGGCCTCGATGAATAGAGGACGGCAACCTGAAAAACGCTATTCATCGTTCTACGCTGCCGGTCGCTCGTTGTATCGAAGGCCTCGATGAATAGAGGACGGCAACAACGCTTGTTTCCGCTCCATCAGTCTTGCTAAAGTTGCATGTTGTATCGAAGGCCTCGATGAATAGAGGACGGCAACATGTCATACCCATGCTTCCTGTCAGGAACCCACCTTTTACCTTCCTGTTGTATCGAAGGCCTCGATGAATAG
>JAGGXT010000072.1 GCA_021162905.1 Candidatus Odinarchaeota archaeon
AACTTTATGTTTACCAAAAAGTATAATATTTAGTAAACAATGATGTATACATAGTGATAGAATATGACTTCTGAAGTTTTTAGCCTTAGAATTCCCAAAAAAACGAGGAGAGAAATGGAAAAAGTACCAATAGATTGGAGTGAGGAAATAAGAAGGTTTATCGAGAAAAGATTAAGAGAGTATTATAAAAAAGAATTGTTGAAAGAAGCTCGTGAATTACGTAAAAAAATGAAAAAAATAAGTTCTGCAGAATTGATTAGAGAGGATAGAGAAAGATGAAATTGGTCTTAGATACAAGTGCGATAGCAGCGATATTCTTTGAAGAGGAAAAATCAGAAACTGTTGAAAAGATTGTAGAGGAAAATGAAGAATTATTTACTGCAGATTTAACATTCGCAGAATTACTTAATATCGCTTGGAAAAGAGTTGTTTTCTTTAATGAGGAGAAAGATTTAGTTTTTGAAGCTTTAAAAAAGGCATATCAATTTATAGACAGTATATGTACAATATTTAGTACAAAAAATTTGTTTGAAAAGGCTCTCGAATTGGCTATATCGCTAAAAATAACTGGATATGATGCTGTATTTCTGGCATTAGCAGAAAAAGAAAATGCAAAACTACTGACATTGGATGACAAATTGGCAAATAAAATAAAGAACACAAGATTTCATGATATGGTAATTATTCCATAATGGTTTTTAATTCCTTTTTAAAAGATCTTACTAAATATTTTTTTAATGATTTTTGTGAAATTGCAAAAAAATAAATTGTAGAACTTCTATTTATATTAGTAGAAGGTGGGCACATGGTAAGTCATCTAAAGCTTACTGTATTAAATGATAACGAGGGTGCTCCAGGATTTAAAAATAGCTGGGGATGGAGCATTCTCTTAGAGTCGGAAGAGTGGCAAATCCTTTTTGATGCAGATTCGGATCCGAGAGTCATAGAGTATAACGTAAAAAGATTGAATATCAGCTTAGAAAACTTAGATTTCGCCGTGCTAAGTCATTACCATGGAGATCACTATGGTGGATTTAAATATGTAGGGAAAATTAAGCCAGGTCTTAAAATCTTTGCACCTCCTAAAAGTATTTTCTTTTTCAAAGACTGGGGACTTACGCTAATTCCTATAGATAAGCCGCAGAGAATTGCAAAAGATGTTTGGAGTACCGGAGCTTTCGGATGGATAAAGGAGCATGCTATCGGTGTTAAGGTTGATGAAGTAGGGTTGATAGTGGTTGTTGGATGTAGCCATCCTGGCGTTGATAAATTGGCATTGAAGGCTAAAGAGATAAGTGGTGAGGATATCTACATGACAATTGGTGGTTATCATTCTCCATCAAAAAAGGCACTTGATAACTTAGCGTCGTTATCAAAATATATTTGTCCAGCACATTGCAGTGGTTCTTCTGCAAAGAATTACGTAAAGTCTAGATATCCTGAGAAGTTTTGTCATGTTAGAACAGGAATGAGAATAGAGGTCGATAAGAAGGGACTACGTATTGAATACTAAAAGGAAATTACTTTTCCAGAGTGAAGTTTCTCAAAAGCCTCGCCAAATTCCCTTGAGAACATAGCCTCCGCTTTAAGTCCTGTGCAGTGACCCGCATAAATTTTTCTAACGCCCATTTTCTTAAATGCCTCTATTGTACTTTGAATCCTTTGAACATCAGCATCTATTAAGTGGAAACCTCCTATGACAGCGTATACTTTGTCAATTCTACTTACGTTAATGGCCTTCTTAATCATACTAACTATCCCAGGGTGAGAACATCCACCAATGACTATTAGCCCTTTTTCTGTATTTATGGCGATACCTATTTCATCTTCGATTTCATCTGGTGTCAACTTTCCATTCTCAAGTTTATAGAGCTTAATGGTAACTTTTCTCTCAAAGTCAACCTTTTCATCCTTTGTAATCTCTCCAAGGGTAAAAACACCCGGCGTTAACTTTATTGGGTCTTTACTCAGAATCCATATCCCTCCTAACTTTTCGATACTCTCTTTTGTTCCTCCCCTCAATGGAGGTATTCCAGCATACATAAATTCTGGTTCTGTAGAAAAACTCACCTTAAAGATATTCGGATGAGCAAATATTGGTAGCTCCTTATTTATTTTCTTCATAACCCCTAATAGGCCGCCTGTATGATCAAAATGATTATGCGAAAGCACTATCATATCTATGGTCTTTGGGTCGATATTAAGAAGCTTCATATTAAATAGAATAGGCTCCGCATAGGATGCCGTATCGAAAAGTATTCTTCGTATACTGTCATCGAACCTTACTTCAATCAAGATAGAGATGCCATGCTGTGCCCAGAAAGGGCTATTATATCCTGCATAATCATCAGCAAGGATGTATATCTTCAAACTGTCAGCAACTCCAGTGTTCATTCAAACCACCATGCTATTCCTTAAGTCCCAGATACAACATACAATATTATCTGATATTTTGTGGTAACATATATAATTTATTTTCCAAGCTTCAAATGCTTGTAAAAATGGTTATCCCTAATATATTCTAACTCAGAATAAAGTATCGCTTATAGTTTCCAGCAAATTAGCAATGCAAGCTATGATACATATACGCGATTAATTTATATTTGGAACTTATGGGTATATGGACATATGGGAAAATTTATTAATTGAAATGATCGAGTATAGAATAAATTAAGCAAGGTGGTCATATGGCGAGTTTGAAAATACAAATAGATGAAAAACTAGCTAAGAGATTTAGGGAAGTTGCAATGAAAATGTTTGGATATTCAAAGGGCTCTATAAGCAAGGCAGCTGAGGCTAGCATTAGAAACTGGATTGATGCAATAGAAGAAATACTTCAACATGATGTTGAAAATCCTGTAGATGCAATTGATGGCTTACTAAAGGATATAAAGGTTGATTCTGTTACACTTCAGCATAAATTAAAAGATTTTTGGCTAGAAGAGGTTGACTAGGATGTACCTACTTGATACAAACATTTTACTTGAGGTTATGCTTTCACAGAGGAGAAAAGATGAGGTAAAGAAATTATTAACATCTATCATGAGAGGAGAATTAACTGCGTACATTTCTAAATTCTCGCTTTATTCAATTGAAATCTTACTTGCAAAACTAGGAAAATTTGATGAGTTAAGAAAATTTTTAATTGCAATTAATAAGTTTCAGGGGCTAAGGGTGCTGTCAACAACCCTTCTCGATGATATATTAATAGTTAATATTACTAGATCAACAAAATTAGATTTTGATGATGCTCTTCAATATTATTTGGTTAAAAAGTATAACCTTAGAGGCATTATTAGTTTTGATAAGGATTTTGATAATTTAGATATTAAGAGATATGAGCCAAAGGATATAGTTCCTTAGATACCTTCTTGTGCTAGCCTTTAGCCCCTGCTGTTAATTAATGCTATCAGTTCGCCAGTTATTTTTTCAACATTATCGAGTCTAATATCCTCCATAGATTCACCTATGAGAGCCTTTTTTGCTATCTCTGCATCATAATTTATGCTCCCAAGTACGTTTTTTCCCCTTAACTTTTCTCTTAGTATTCTTTCTGTTTCGCCGTCCACTTTATTAAGTATCATGTAGAGTTTTTTGTTCACTTGATGCGCTAGTTTTTCAGCTTTCTCTGCGAGCACTATGGACTCATAGGTTGGATCTACAGTCAGAATAAGTAAATCACATGCCTCTTCAACTGCTCTTCCAAAATGTTCAATTCCAGCATCAGTATCTATAAGAACAATTTCCTTATCGTTCAGTTCAAGTCTTTTAAGGAACTCTCTTGCAAGTGCATTAAAGGGACACGCACAGCCAGAACCATATTCTCCAACCTTGCCTATAACTAAAAGCCCCAGATTACCTTTCCAAGCAACACATTCTTTAGGTAGATCATTAAAACCAAACGAGTCTGGTAGTTTCCAGTCTAGCTCGCCTTCCCCTCTGAACAAAAAATTGGAAACTTTTTTACGTCCGCCCATAAGGTCAACTAAGGTTTTTGATGGTGACTCTAAGCCAAGCATTCTATATAAAGTGGTATTGGATTCATCTGAGTCAATTACCAACGTCCTAAAATTTTTACGTACAAAACTATAGGCTAAGAGTGATGTAATAGTGCTCTTTCCAGAACCACCCTTACCAAAAAACAAAACCTTAGGCAAATGTTTCACCTCAAGAATTCCAAAGCAAAGAAAGAAATATAAATTTGTTGCATCGTTATATAGGAAACAGTAGTTCATTATCATATATAAGAAAGAAAATAAACATCTTTCATTTTCTAAAATAATTCTAGGGTGGTTAAAATTCCCAATAAAAAGATTCTCGCTGGCATTTTACAGATATTATCAGCAGTAGTTATTCTGTTTCTACTTAATATCTTTCATAACTATGTTGGAATGATATTTTCGTTATTCTCAATCGACATGACGGAAATGCTTCGATTCGTTACAGTAGACACACCATACGAAATTGCCTTTTACAATAATATAGTTATCATTATTCTATCACTCCTAGCAATACTATTGGCCATTTTAGAGTATAAAGGAGAGGAAATGGCTGCTGGTTGGAAAAGGATAGCACTTGTGATCTTAGTGTATCTATTTGTATTTGGCATTATGGGCCTCATGACTTTTGGCATCATCATATTGGTATTTGATTTCACACTTTTGTCGTCAACATCTTTTGCTGTATTACACTTAAGAGAAGAAAGAACAGACATCTTCAAAGAAGGGGTTCTTGGCCTCTACTCAAAACTTAGTTCGATTATTACAAAAGTTATCTTCATATTAATACCAGCTTGGCTTCTGGTTTTTCCATATTTGCTTATATTTACAGAGTACCTCGACACAGGAGTGAAGATATTACTGGTATTATTCTGGGTATGGGAGCTCTCGGTAGTCTTTAACTCTATCGGATACATAATAATCGGGGTTACAAGTATTGCAATGGGTCGCCTCGCCTCTGAATATATTACAACCAGTAGACAATAAAATTCGATTCCCCGAAGAGTTTATTTAGCGTTTTTTCCTATATTTAATTTAGCAACGTTGCCTTTCTTTCAGAGGAGGAAAGGCAAGTGGAAGTATTTTATATACAGGGGCTCTCTAAGGATAAAATCAAGGAAATTTTGAAATTAGAAACGTTAGAGACCCTTAAGTTTGAGAAAGTGAAAAAATTAGGTGTCCTAAAAGCCGAATCAGATACGCTGGGCGAAATATATTTGCAGGGAGGATCTTGGAAGAGAACATTATACGTTGACGAAGAGGGAAAAATAATAAAAAGAGCCACTGCTACTGGCTCGTTTGAGCCAGGTACCTTGGATGCTGGCGAATTTACATTATTCATTCTTGCAGTACTTGCATTGTTCTTCTTAAGTTTCTTTATTGCGCTAATCGGAACTTGGATTATAGGAAATCTATTCACTTTGGGTGCATATCGATACCGTAAAAATCGATATATTCTCTATGTGAGAATCCCTAAAGATCGTAAAGAAAAGGCACTAAGAACCTTGGAAAATATCATTTCCAAAATAATAAAAAGTGGAGGGTGCGTGAAATTTGAGGACCCAAAGAAGTTTTCAGATGAACTAATTTCTAAAAGCGAATCATTAATGAGGAAATATAAATTATTTAATAGGGGAAAAACGATAATTTCGGGGGCTCTCATGTTTGCACTAATCCTTGAAGGTGCAAAATATTTAGGTGATTATTTCTATCTGTATACGATGCCTTCCGACATAGCCTGGCTTGCTTGGAGATATCCCTTAATAATAGTCTCATTAATAGGTTTAGCATTGCTAATTATTGGAGAGATGAAAATAAGAGGAGTTTCTTCAAACTTTTAATTTTAATTTTGAAAAAGATATCTTAAACTTAAAAGATAAGAAATAAATCTACGTGGTAGAATTTTTGCTCTTTACAATATTAATGCG
>JAGGXT010000302.1 GCA_021162905.1 Candidatus Odinarchaeota archaeon
ATCTTTATTGATCTTCTCGTAGAAAAAGGCTTTTCTCCAAGTTTTTAGTGATATTAATATTAAGATAATATTATTCAAGTAGTTCTTTAAGTTGCTCTTGTGAGGCTGTTGCGGCAGTTCCATAGCCGACGTAAATTACCTTATCTGGAGATAAAGCTTTGATTATTTCTTTTCTATGAGTTATCATTATTAGTGTAATTCCACTTTCTCTTGCGAGTTTAGATAACTTCCTTGCGACACGCATGGCTGTCAATGTGTCTAAATGCGCAGCAAATTCGTCGATTAGTAATACATTTGGTTTCTCCGCTAGTAATGAGGCCAGTCTTGCACGCTCTTTTTGCCCAGTAGATAATTCATAGAAGGTTGCACGATATAGGACAGCATCGCTTAGTCCTGTTTTATTTAATATTTCAACTGCTATATCTATGTCGTTTAATTTATTATACATATGTTCCAGTATTGATTCATTTCCAAATACTGGCTCTATTTCACCTGGTAGCAAGATTGATGGTTTAACATTCTTAGGAACTATTATTTCTCCAGAATCCAATGTAAACTTTGGCTCCTTGATATTCTTCATAGCCCCATAGATAAGTCGGAGAAGAGTCGTTTTCCCAGCACCTGAGGCTCCTATTATTACAACAACTTCTCCTGGTTTTATCTCAAGACTTACATGTCTGAGGACTAATCTTTGGATTATTCTGAATTTCACGCCAAATGATCCTAATACTTGTCGTATTTCTGGATTCACTTTTTCTAAAGACAAGACGTTTTCATAAGCTTTTGTTACGTTTTTTAGCAGAATTGGAGCGGATATCTTCTCCACAGTACCATATTTCGATATACATAACCGGCCCTGGTGCTCTCTAGCAATCGGATCTTCTTGTAAGAATCTGCTTAAAAGAGCTTCTGCAGATTTTGAAAGAGGATAAAAGAGAACTGGTCTGCCAGAACGTGTATCCCAAAGATACTTAAACCCAACTTTTTCAAAGAATGGATTATATTTGGCCATCATTGCAATTGTTTCAACTATCTCTTTTTTCTTTCTCATTTCTGGTACTCTACGTGCGCTTATCCATTTTATAGCCTCTCTAACCGCAACTTGTCCTAACCCATCGGAACGATAATCAGGGTGTATAACAACCCTCGCAATTCTTGCTCCGGCAGTATTAGCAGTTCTTATTGCCTGTATTCTAGCCTCTTCCCATATTTTCGCTCGACTGACAGCTTTAGTGTATTTTTTAGTGAGCTCCTTTAATTTATCTCTAAGTACTTTTTCGGGCCAGAATGGAGGATTGAACCAATCCTCAGGAAATATCTTTTCTCGAATATCTCTTATTATCGTACCATCTGGTAGTCGTCTATGCATTTTTGGAATTGGAGGGTCTACTCTGACATAACCAACTATTTTTGGCTCATAGGGTTGTCTGCTTAACAGTTCTAATACCAGAAATCGGGAAGCTGGTGTGGATCCTTTAATTTCAAATATATGAACATCCTTATCCGTTTTGCATTTTGGGCACTGAGGCTTAGTATTGCTAGGTATCAACTCACCACATTTTTCACAACGCCAAACTGCAATAATTGCCTTTTCAGATGCATAGTGAAATTGCTCAAGCTGGGCTATCTCTTCATAATCAGATTCATAAACAGCCTCTCGTGCATAAATTTTGTAAGAATAAATTTCTCTACCAAGAACTGGATCAACCCTCGGTATTGATATCGTCTCCTCAAACGGCGGCCACACCAGAAATATTTCCTCTCCATAATATTTCCATAGTTCATAAGACTTAAAGTCGAGAATTAATTCATTTTTAATCTTTTTAGGACCTTTTAGTACTTTGAGCTTAATTTTTTCTCCCGTTTTAAACCATTGAGCAATGTTTCCAGACATATATAATGATAATACAGTATTGTTAACCTTTACCTCTAAAATTCCAAACCACTTATGCTTAAAACGAGGGATCTCAGATCCTACAACCTCACCCTCATATTCAGTATTAATTCTTAGCATTATAGTCACCTAATATTATTATCATTATTTATAAACAACCAAAACTAATTGGCGCAATAAAATATTAAAAACTTTTATACATATTTACTGGTCTTATCAAATCTAAATTTTGTCTAAGAGATTATACAAAAACTCTTTTATCTTGTATAAAATTATCATTTTTCGAGGGATCTCTACATGACAAAAATTAATGTGAATGACCTACTTAAAGTATTAAATAATCCTTTTAGAAGGCAAATACTCTACAATGTTGCAAAATATGAACGGATAAAATATAGTGATCTCATGAGATTAATGAACCTGGATCCCACTAAAAGTAGTGGTTGGTTTGCATACCATCTTAGACTTCTAATTGATGTTGGTCTCCTTAAGAAAGAAGAGGAAAATAACTTTGTGTATTATTCATTGTCAGATGCAGGAAAGAAGACAGTTCTATTTCTGGATGAAGTGGGCAGGGAGATGTCGGTTTCATATACTATTATCAATTTCTTTGAAAGGCTTAGCTTATTCAATCAGGTGGAGGCTTGCTGGGGTTTAATATTTCTCTTATATTCTCTGTTGCTTATTCTCCTACCATTAAAGGTGCTAAATCCTTTTTCTAATTACCTTGGCTATTCATTATTAATACTATTTATAGCCATCGAATCCCATCTTGCATATAAAATTCGCTCCTCTGCGTATTTTCTTCTTCTAAATGTCTATTGGCTGTTCCTTAAACCACCGAAGTGGAAAGAACTAGGTGTGATTGTAACATCTGGCATGTTAAGTGCCGTAACATTCGGTGTCTACATATCAAAAAGCCAAAATATATACCTATTCACTACAATAATTCTTCTTTTAATATCTGCAATTGCAACTTTTTATGTTATCGTAGAAGATAAAAAATATCATAAAGTCATTTTTTGATGATATCCTCAAGAAAAATGATATCAATACAAAGGTTTTCTATTATTTCCCTTTGCAATTTTTGCTAAAAAGGAAAGAGAACAGCAGTTGCATTTATCTTTTTAGCAAGTGTTATTACAAATGAGTTTGCTAGTGATATCGCTCAAGTGCATTTAAGTACCCTTTAAATTTTTCAAGACGTTTTTCCTCATCGTGTCTTAATTCTTGCAATAGTTTATATGCTTTTCCAATATCTCGCCCTTTAAGGCAGCTGAAAAATCTTATTAACTTATCCTTGTTTCTCCGCTTTCTTAATAGAAATCTAATTACTTCATCTATGCTGACTTTTCTACTAAGCTTTAATTGCAGTTCTGTTGCTAATTTTAATAGTCTGATTTTTGTATCTCCGCTAACTTGTATAGTGACCATAATATCACCATGCGTCAATTAACATAAAACTTCCAAAAGTATTGTGATTTTCTACATTAGGTCATTCTCTTTTAAGAGTTATTAAAAATCAGTGACCGGGATCCTCATCATTGCAATGCTCAGAATAACGGGCTTTCATCCCTTAATAGAAAGTATTAAACTTGTATTCTTAAATGTTTCCCATTTCGACTCTTTTTCCATGGAGGCTAAATTAAGACTTATTAAAGTATAATCTTATAGTAGAGGGAAGAAAATAAGCACGTATATTTTCTATAATTTGATACATCTTCTGACTTTACTATTCATCATATTTAGTTCTAAATTGTGATACATCGGGTATTTGGAGTATTTATCCAAACTTAGA
>JAGGXT010000308.1 GCA_021162905.1 Candidatus Odinarchaeota archaeon
AACTAATATAATATATTATTTTATTTTATTAATTAAATAACAGCGGTGAAGAAATTGGAATTATCAGGTATAGAAGAGCAGGCAAAGCATATAGTTAAACCTTTACTTAGGACTGAAAAATTATTTCTCCCTAACTATGAGTACAATGTTTACAAAGCCTTATCTACAAGTTTATTAGCGGTGGAAGGGGTAAATGTAAAGAATAAAGAAAGTCTCTTGACAAAGAGAGATGCTAAAAAAGTACTAGATGATAAAGGGGTTTTGGACTCAAAATATGTGATATCCTTTCTCATAGACACAATAGGTTATGAGAACATTAGCCATTCAATCATTCTCACGAAACTCTTTGAGCACGACTCGGGTATTTTATTATCCTCAATATTTCCAACAATAACTCCTGCTGTTCTAACATCAATAGCCACTGCATCTCCTCCTGAGGAACATGGCATTCTTGGTCACAAGATATACATCGACGAGATTGGAAATATTGTTGATACAATAGCAATGTTAACGCCAAATTACAAAGTTATTGATGCTTTACCGATGGTTGGTGTTAATGTCAGAAAATTTCTATGGAACTCAATGATCTTTGATAACATAATTGCTGATGATGATTTTATAAGAGCTAAAGTGCTCCTTAAAAGAATTTCAAAAAGGGGGCTCAGTTGGTTTCTGATTGACGACTTTAATTACGTTGTAGGTTTTGATACGTTAGTCGACTGCATGGCAATAATTAAGCAAATCTTAGAAAAATATTCAGAGAAGAAAATATTTATTGAGGTTTATTTGGCCGAGTTGGACGAGATTGCTCATCTTTACGGGCCATATAGCGATGAATACAAATTTCAGATGAGAATAATAGAACAACACCTGTGGTGGCTTTTGAAATCTTTAAATGATAGCATACTCAAAAAGGCTTCTCTTTTCATATTCGCGGATCATGGGCAAGTTGATTTGCATGAGGAAAAGAGAGTGGTCATTGAGAAAGATGAAATTGATGAAATAAAGGATTGGCTTAAATATCCCCCTGGTGTGAGTGGACGCGTATACCATTTTTATGTTAAGGATGAGTACATTAATACCTTCATTAATTGGATTGGTGAGAAAATTAATGGGAACGGAATCGTTATCGAGACCAAAGACAAAATTAACAAACTTTATCCTAAGTTAACTATTCAAAATAAAGATCGCGTTATTACAAGAATTGGTAATGTTCAAGTCATCTTTTATGAAAACGCGAGTTTGAAAGTTAAAACGGATGAAAATAAAAAAGAGGAAATTATACCACGTGAGCTTAAGGCAACTCATGGCTCTTTAACATTGCAAGAACTTATTGTTCCATTTGTCTTCTCCAGACTTGACGATGCTAAAGATATACTCTCTAAGAGTTTAGCATAGCGATTTTGTAGTGTCTCATAAGATTTGCTTTTGGATAACTGAATGTACTAGAAAAACCATTGGTAAGTGATATGCTAACATAAACTTTAGCTTTTACATGGTATTCATTTTCAATATATTCAGCTATATCGCTTGCTATGTTGTTTAGTGATTGACTTACATTATTCACACCAATAGTCAAATAAATGTAGGTTACATTCTTACTCTCTATATAAGATACTTCAAGGTTTATGATTTCAACATCAGGATAATTATCGGAAATATATGAAATTACAGAGCTTCGTAATTTACTTTCAAATTCCTCTTGTTTGTAGTGAATGACTGCGGAATGAATAATTGGGACCAAAACAACGATTAATGCAAAGGTAACAGCAATTAACCTTCTCTTAACAACCTTTCTAGCAATTAGTTTTTTCCTTATTGACTCACCTGGTGTTAGGCCTTCGAACCAGAAGAACACTATGCTCATTGTAGTTATTGCTAGAATGTTTATTACAAGTAACAGGGTAGAACCAAAAATTATGTCATATGCATATGGTGATCCCTTTATAAGAAAAGTTAATCCAATACCGATATTTGCAGCTGGAGGTAGTATCGACGCAGCAATAGCTACACCAACTAATGCCATAGATGTTACGCTAACCACACTGATAGCCACAGCAAATCCAGCCACAACAGCAAAAAGAACATCAACATAGGTTGGGTGTGCCCGAAGCATTATTTGAGTTGTTGGCACTGTGTGTGGCATGATCATTGAAAATAGAAAGCCGGTCAATATTGATAGGCCAATTCCTATAAATTCTGATAACATACTCTCCTTTCTTAACTGGTCAATGTTAAGTACAATTCCTAACGAGGTGCCTAAGATCGGGCCTATGAAAGGAGCAATGATCATGGAAGCAATAATGATAACAAGATTATTTGTTAATAGTCCTAAGGTTGCCAGCATAGCCGCCAATATGCTATATAGGATATAATTCCTATCTAATCTAGCCAATTCTTGAACATCTGCAAGAATCTCCTCTCTAGATGCTCTCTTGGATGGTATTCTCTTGACTTTTACCTCAACCTCGCCACTAGCATATTCTGGAGCATAAACTTGAAAGCTCCCGTAGAGATCTCCAACTCCTAGTTTTTTAATTTCATCAATCACAATTTCAACATTTTCATCTCGCTCTGTAACTAAAAAAAGTGAGTTTTTTTCATCGCTGATTACAGAGAATCTGACACCCAGCTTATTTAAGATTGTCTGCATTATTTCTGCACGTTCACGAGGAACGACAATATGAATTATCCTCAAAGTGGGCACCTTCTACTTATACAGAATCGTAAGCAGATCATTAATAAATCTTTTTAATGTTTCTTTATCATTAGTATTGTAAGACATTGGATAAAGCGTTACATTGTACTTTGACGAATTTTCAACTATGTTGGTATGCTTATCATCAAATATTATTACATCTACCTTTTCACAAGAGAAATCAATAAGTCCTTCCATATCTTCAGCATATCCCAATTTTTTCAAAATAGCTTTATCAGACGAGGAAAGTCTCCTTGGTAGAAGGTAAATGATACTTCCTTTAAACTCCTCAAGCATTTTATTAAGACCGCCTATTGACTTAAGCAGATACATTGATAAAGGTGTTGTTTGAAATAATAAGACTTTACTACTATGTCGCAAAGCCTCTTTTGTCTCCTTAATGATATTAGATTTGTCTAAGTTGACAAAATCTATAGATTTGATGTCTGGAACTTTTCTTAATTTTCGGAAGCTAATAGGGTCTAACTCACCTAGAGATGTTTTTATTGACATTGAGGGAGGGGGGTCTAATAGTGGGTATAATTTATATTTGATATTTAAGATCAGGCTAATTCTTTTATAGAACTCAAGGAGTCTTAGATCATTTTTCATCCATAATGTCTGTGCTATACACAATGCTAAATCTATATCTGGAATGTCTCTATCCAAAATATCTAACTCTCTAAGAATGCTTGAAAAATGACCCGTACTTCTTATTTTCTTCTGCGCCAAACGCTTAACTAAACGGGTAAAACTTAGTGATATATGAATTCCACTTCTAAGTGTAAAGTCTGTAGATGGAATATTAACTATCATAATATCATCAATAGGTAATTTCTTGAGCAAAGTGATAAGGGACCACGAAATGCTTTTGTCATCATAAAGAATTGAAATCATTCAAAGCACCCATGTCGAGTTATCGATCATCCCGCTAAAAACAATAACTATTTACCATTCCACATATAATTAAATATAACTTTTTTGCCAAATAGTTATTAATTTTACTAATAATTATTATCGAAAGTGCACTAATTTTCATGCTCACCTCCTCCTCTAATATACAGAAAGCTTATTAAAGTATCAAGATTTAAACTTTTTTGAGAAATATGATGAAAAAGTATATTAAAATTAAGGAAAAATGCAGAAACTGCGGCTTTTGTGAAACTGTAATTTCTTGTCCAAGCAAAGAGCATTGTATAGCATGCATGTCCTGCTATTTAGGATGCCCTTATAATGCGATAGAACCCGTTATTGATGATTATCCAAGAAAAAATATAAAGATCGTCATTGATGGTGTTGAATATTTGGTCCCAGAGTATATAACGGTTAAAGATGCTCTTGAGATATGCGGATATGTATTCTCTCAGTACCCCGAGAGAGATAAATTGTTTGCTCCATGTCATACTGGTGGTTGTTTTGCGTGTGCTGTTTTAATTAATGGCGAATTAATGCCAAGTTGTCATACTCGCGTAGAGGATGGCATGGTTATATCAACTAATATTGAGAAAGCTGTACCACTCAGAAGAGTTGAAGGATTCTCTCCACATACCGTTGGAGGTGTGGGTACTCCGTATTGGCTCAAAGGATACAAGTACGTAGAAGTTGCTTGTTTTACCGCTGGTTGTAATTTACGTTGCCCAACATGTCAGAATTATTTTGTGACATATAATAGCTCAGTAAAGCCAATGACACCTCAAGAAGCTGCAAAAATATTAACCTCAATAAGACATTACTATCATGTTGATAGGATGGCTATCAGTGGTGGCGAGCCTACTATAAATAGGAGATGGTTAATTCAATTTTTCAAGGAATTGAGAAAACTAAATAAAGATGAGAAAGCTCGCTTCCATTTAGACACAAATGCAACAATCCTTACTAAGGATTACATTGATGAACTAATCTTGGATGCTGGTATTACAGATATAGGTCCTGACTTAAAGGGATTACGTGTTGAAACTTTTCAGCTAATAACAAATATTGAAGATAGAGAACTAGCAGAAAAATATCTAAATACGGAATGGAACGCAGTGAAGTATATAGCTGATAATTATTATCCAGAACGCGTTTTTATGGGCGTAGGAATTCCATACAATAAGTTTTTCTATCCCACAATGGACGAGTTATACAAAATTGGAGATAAGCTCTGTTCTATAGATCCCGATTTACAAGTATGCGTACTTGATTACAGACCAGAATTTAGAAGATTAAATATAAAACAACCCTCTCCTGAGGAAATGCTCAAAGTAAAAAAGGTGTTGGAAAGTACGGGATTAAAGAAAGTGATTGTCCAGACGGTAATAGGTCACATCGGGCCATAAGTTAATCTCATAGACGGCTTCTATAGCGATTTAGTACAAAATTTTAAATACTTCTATAATTCTAACTTTTATAAATATCTGTGGAGTGGTTAGGTGTGGAAAATATTCAAGATGTAGTTTTAACAGCATTAGGTAAGCGCTCTGCCGACCTTGTTATAAAAAATGGTGTCATCGTCAATACTATAACTAGGGAGACTTTTGAAGGTGGTATAGCAGTAACAGGAAAAAGAATTGCAGCAATAGGTAATGTTGACTACACAGTAGGTGATAACACAAAAGTTATTGATGCAAACGGAGCATATATTGTTCCAGGCTTAATTGATGGTCATGTTCATGTAGAAACTAGTCTCTTAAGCTACGCTCGTTTTGCTCAAGCTGTAATGCCTCATGGTACCACAGCAGTTATGTGTGATTTCCATGAGGTGGGAATAGTCTCAGGTGTAAAAGGAATTAAAGCAACGATAGATGAAGCAAATAAAACCCCACTGAAACTCTATTTTATAGTTCCAGTTAAAATACCTTTTCATCCAGGTCTTGAAACAACGGGTGGTGAGTTAGGACCTGAAGATGTAAAAGAATTATTACAAATTCCTAACGCAGTAGGATTAAGTGAAATTGTTGCGATGAATGTTCTGATGGGCGATCCCAGCTATTTAAAGGCAATAGAATATGCTAAAAATGCAAAAGTGACTCTTGAAGGGCACGCTCCTACATTAAAGGATGCTATGTTATCTGCTTATGCTGTTTTTGGTATTCGTTCAGATCACGAATCATTCACAACTGAAGAGGCTTGGCAAAGGATTAGAAATGGAATTCGATTAATGATGCGAGAAGGCTCAGTTGCTAAAAACCTACATGAAACTATTAAAGTTATTACCGAGAAAAAGGTGGATCCTAGATACGCAATTATGATTACGGATGATGTAGACGCTCCTGATCTACTCAAAGATGGTCATCTTGATCACTTGATAAGGAGAGCCATTGAGGAGGGTGTGGATCCAATAACAGCTATTCAGATGGTTACTATTAACACAGCTGAGAACTATCGTGTTGACCATGAAGTTGGCTCATTAACTCCTGGAAGATACGCTGATATTCTGCTAGTTGATGATTTAGAAAAATTCAATGTTAAAACGGTAATAGCTAATGGCGAAATGGTCGCTAAAGATGGAAAGATGGTTAAAGATTTTCCATTGCCTGAACATGACCCCGTGCTTCTTAATACAGTAAAATTGAAGAAGAAAATAGAGCCTGATGATCTGAAATTTAGAGTTGAGAAGAGTAGTGGTAAAGTCAAACTAATTGTCATGAAAGTACCTCCTACAATCCCAATAGTGGAGCATGATGAGGATGTCTTTGAAATCAAGGATGGTGTAGTCTATCCTGACCCATCAAGAGATCTAGCTCAAATTTCAGTTGTAGAACGTCACGGAAAAACTGGTGATGTGGGAAGCGCCTTTATAAGAGGCTTTAACCTAAAGGAAGGCGCTTTTGCTTCAAGCATGGCTCATGATAATCATAATATTGTCGTATTAGGGACAAACTTAGAAGATATGGCACACGCTGTAAATAGGGTTGCAGAGTTACAAGGAGGGCAAGTAGTTGTAAAGAATGGAGAAATTTTAGCAGAACTGTCACTTCCAATTGCAGGATTAATGTCAGATGAGCCACCTGAGGTTGTTGCAGATAAAGTTGAAAAGCTCAAAGAAGCTACGCACAAATTAGGTTCAACAATTTATCATCCATTTATGTTCTTGATATTCATTCCACTAGCAGCAATTCCACTCTATGCTATTACAGATAAAGGATTCGTAGATGTTATGAAGCAAAAACTCATCTCTCCAGTCATAGAATATATCTAAATTATTTTTTATTTTTCTTATTTTTGCATGACATTCATACTTAATTGTCATGAGTGTCTTATATATTATGTAGTAGAGAAAATCGCAAAATAAGGTGTTAAAATGAATAAAAAAGCAGAGATATTAGTAAAAATTGGCATAGATCCCACACCAAAAAGCTTTAAGATATTTGTAACTTGTCTAAACACAATACTGAAATACCTAAAAAGCGATATTGAGTCATTAAAAGAATCAAAACTTCCAGTTTTATCAAACTTTAATAAGTTGAGCTCTAAAGAGATCGATCTTATTAAAGAAGAAATAAAGAAAGTTAAATATTCGATTAGAGAATGCCAGACTGAAGTTCAAAAAGTCATACCCGAGAGAAAGAAATTAGCTGCATTTTATACAGTCGATGAAGGAGTAAACTTAATGGCAAATATAACTTATGAATTCCTCAAGGAGCGTAAGAAGAAAAGTGTGGTCCTTGCTGATCCTTTTGTAGGATCCGCAAGAACACTAACAACTGCCATTCAAAAAATTGGTGCAAGCAGAATACAGAAGGTGTGGGGTATTGAGAAATTCCCCCTATCTGCATTGGTAGCGTATGCATCTATTTTAGAAGCTATAAATGGAGAAATGAAAAAAGTTACAATTATTGTAGGTGACTCTTTTAAAGTGATTCCAAAGCTCTTTTTATCCTCCACTTCACCCATTCCGAAAGCAGATGTCATCCTAACCAATCCACCATTTACTAGATGGTTGCATTTGGATAGAAATTACAGAGATCACATACTTGAGATAATAATGAAATTAGGCTATGAAAGATACTTAACCCGAAAAGAGGTAGGCTTGCAAGTATTATCAATGTTTCTAGTAGACTTTATTCTGAATGATAATGGTTTACTTGCGGCAGTTCTTCCTGCCTCAACTTTTTATACGCTGTATGGTAGAGGATATAAAAAACTTCTAAGGGAAAAATATACCTTATTGGGATTTATAGATCACACGTCTAAGATATCATTTTCGGAAGATAGCGGATTTAAAGAAGTCATAATAGTTGCTATAAAAGAAGTTAATAGAAACACAGAAACAGTTTTCATGAGATTAAATGGTGCAGAAAAGGACGTTGCAAGAATTATTATGAGGAAAGACTCACATAACATAGACGATTACCTAATTAACATCTATAATCTCCCAGGATTTATAGATACCAACTGGCTTTCACTCTTGGAAAATAAAAAGCTTAGGAAAATAGTAGTAAATATTTTCAACCAAGGATTAAAAAATGGCACTTTAGGATTTGGGAATGAGATTTTAGGCAATAGAAGCATCGTTAGAGGGGTAGAAATGTATGGTCCAGACTTCTTTTTTATACCAAATAAGTATTGGAAGATTATAGAGGATGATCGGGAGAGTATAGTTA
>JAGGXT010000167.1 GCA_021162905.1 Candidatus Odinarchaeota archaeon
CTTATGAGCCGAAAGCATTAAATCTCTGTAAGACTTGCAGCAGAGAGAAGATAAACCATATAAAAGAACATTTAACTAACAAGATAGAAGATATCTCGTTGTAGGAGATTATTGTTAAAAATACATTTATTATTATCTCTGAATATTTTGATCCAAAAGTTTTTCATAATCATTAATAGGTCTTGCGAACTTGTAGAACCATGTATTTATGAAAGGATTTTCGCTTAAATTTTACTAATTATGCGACA
This sequence comes from Candidatus Odinarchaeota archaeon, assembly GCA_021162905.1. The sequence continues at coordinate 249 of JAGGXT010000167.1, forward strand.
ATCTTGTACTTCAAAAGAATTATCCAAAAAATCTAATTAAGAGAAATGTATTAAAATGATAATATAGTAAGTGAAAAAGATACTACATGTTTGTAAAAATCTTCATTTCTTATCTTAGAAAGGTGATTAACTAATGACGAGCAAGATAAATGTCATATGTCCCTACTGTGGTGTAGGATGCGGTGTTCATATTGTAGTGGATGATTACAAAAAACCAATTAAAATAGAGTACTGGCATGATCATCCCATAAATAGGGGTAAACTTTGTCCAAAGGGTAATACCGTATTAGATATCATTCGTGCTCCTGATCGTCTAAAGAAACCACTAAAGAAAGTTGAAGATGGTAAGTTTAAAGAAATTTCGTGGAACGATGCCATAAGAGAAATAGTAGAAAATCTAAATAGTATTAAAAAGGAATGTGGTCCTGATGCGGTAGGATTTTTATCATCCGCAAAGTGTTTTAACGAAGAAAACTATCTGATGCAAAAATTTGCAAGAGTTTTTGGGACAAATAATATAGATCACTGTGCAAGGTTATGTCATGCATCAACACTCTATGGCTTAGCTATTACTACGGGTGCAGGTGCTCAAACAGCATCGTTTGAAGATATTGCTAAATCGAGTTTCGTATTGATATGGGGTTATAATCCCGCCGAAACTCATCCAGTATTAATGGGACAATATATACTAAAAGCTCAAGAGAATGGAGGTAAGATAGCAGTAGCTGACCCAAGATATACATTAACAGCATGGCATGCAGATTATTATTTGTCAGTAAAGCCTGGGACAGATATACCTGTTATTAATGCTATGATTAACGTCATCATAAGTGAGGGACTATATGATAAAAAATTTGTTTCAGAGAGAGTAAAAAACTTTGATGAACTATCTAAATCGGTTTCTAAATATACACCTGAATATGCAGAATCAATAAGTGGTGTATCTGCTGATTTAATACGAATAGTTGCAAAAGAATTTGCTACGGCGAAAAAAGCGTCACTTTTATGGTGTATGGGCATAACGCAACATATATGTGGCGTTAAAAACGTTATAGCTCTAGCGAACCTAGCTGCAATATGTGGATATTATGGAAAAGAAGGTTGTTGCGTAAGTGGCGTCAGAGGACAGAATAATGTTCAAGGAGCATGTGATATGGGTGCGCTGTCAGATTTCTTACCAGGTTATGCGAAAGTAATTGATGATACTAAAAGAAAAAGAATTGCTAACTTGTGGGGCCTAGACGACTTACCCTCAACACCTGGATATACAGCACCTGAAATGTCATCTGCTATTGAAACTGGTAAACTAAAAGCAATGTACATTATGGGTGAAAATCCTGTAGTAAGTGAAGCGAATACAAATCATGTTAGAAAAGCATTATCAAAATTAGATTTCTTGGTAGTCCAAGACATATTCTTAACAGAAACAGCAGAATATGCAGATGTTGTCCTACCAGCTGCATGTTGGGCCGAGGAAGAAGGGTCAATTACTAATGCTGAGAGAAGAGTACAGTGGAGTTTCAAAGTATGTGATCCGCCTGGTGAAGCAAAACCTGATTGGTATATAATAATAAAAATTGCAAAGGCTCTTGGGTTAGAGAAGTTTTTCCCATACGCACGCGTTGAAGACATAACTGCTGAAATAAATAAAGTAGTTCCTCAATACGCGGGCATAACAGCCGAACGACTTAAAAGTAACATAGGGGGAGTATATTGGCCATGCCCGTCTCCTGACCACCCTGGTAGTAAGATTCTTCATGTAGATAGATTTCTTACTCCAGATGGGAAGTTTAATACTCAGATAGTTGAACATCAAGATCCTGCTGAAGTGTGTGATACAGAATATCCACTGTTACTTACAACATTTAGATACTGTGGACAACATCATACAGTAACCATGACAAATAGAAGTAAACTTCTTGTAGAGCGGTGGCCAGAACCCGTAGCAGAAATACATCCAAAGACTGCCGAGCAGTATGGCATAAAGGATGGTGCACAAATTAAAATAGTTACAAGGCGTGGTGAATATGTGTGTCGCGTAAGAGTTACGTCTTCTGTATGTGTAGACACAGTAGCTGTTCCTTGGCATTGGGGTGCAAATGTATTGACAAATAATGCTTTAGATCCTATTGCAAAGATACCTGAAACAAAAGTTTGTGCATGTAAAATAATGTTAATTGAGTAGGGGTGAATATGTATGCAAAAGCGTGTTTTTATAGACCCTAGAAAATGTATTGGTTGCAAAGCATGTGAAGTAGCGTGTGCACTGGAACATGAAGATTATTCACTTATTAACGTATACCTTGTTGAGGTAGCTCATATAGCTGTACCATTGAATTGTAGACATTGTGAGAAGGCTCCATGTATGGCTATATGTCCTACAGATGCTATTAAGCGTGATTATGATGGTGCAGTAATAATCGATTATACTCGATGCATAGGATGTGGATTATGCAATATCGTATGTCCCTTTGGTATACCTGAGTTACATAAAGAATTTAAAGTTGTGATTAAGTGTGACATGTGTGCTCATCGTAGGGCGAAGGGATTGCTTCCCGTGTGTGTAGAAACTTGCCCAACCGATGCATTATCTTTTGGACCTGTTGAGGAGTATGAGAAAGCTAAACGAGAAAAAGCAGCATTAAGAATAGCTACTGAGGCTAAAGGTGGTGAACCTAGCGAAGAAACTAAAATTTATTTTGGCTTAAAGTAAAAGAGGGGAGGCTCAAATGCCCGATGCCATATCAACACTTATTTCTTTCTCTTTTCATCCTTATCTTTATATTTCAATTTACCTTTTTTCCGCGCTAATATCGTTACTTTTATTTTCAAAGCCTAAACTGAATATTAAGATATCATATAGTTTGTGTGCTCTAGCGTCATTAGTAGCATTATTTTTCTCATCTTATGCATTAATCACAAATAACTATCCTATCGTAATAAGTGGGATCAAAATACCTGGATTTGAAAAGTATTTTGGTGATGCTGGTTTTTTCTCATTTTATTTGGATGCACTCTCCCTTTTCTTGGTAATTGTAATATCATTAGTAGCTTTTTATACTTCCGTTTTCTCAATGGGCTATACAGAAATGTATATTGGGGAACATAGCATATCTTACTTAAATTTCTTTTATGTAACATTTATTTTATCAATGATATTGGTAGTGCTGACGAATGATGCACTATCCTTCTATATATGCTGGGAATTAATGACGATAACATCTTATATGCTTGTTGGATATGAGCATTTAAATAAAGAAAACAGAGATGCTGCGAAAATATACTTCATAATAGCTCATATGGGCGGTGCATGTATCCTTTTAACCTATGCAATTTTAGTGCTATTCACTGGCTCATTTTCCTTTGTTGCTTTTAGGGCTTACTCATTAAAACTATCCATGGATATAGCATCAATAATTTTTGTCTTAGCTTTGGTAGGTTTTGGTTCTAAAGCTGGTATTGTTCCATTTCACGCATGGTTACCTCTAGCACACCCAGCAGCACCAAGTAATGCATCAGCACTACTAAGTGGTGTGATGATTAAGGTGGCAATATATGGACTTATTAGAGTTATATTTGATTTCTTAGAACCTGCTGGATTTTTAGGAGAAGTTTGGGGTTGCACGGTATTGCTTGTGGGAGCTTTGTCAACTATTATAGGTGTGCTTTTTGCTGTTGTGCAAAATGACGTTAAGAGATTATTGGCGTATAGCAGTATAGAAAACATTGGCATAATCCTCTTAGGGGTCGGAACTGGAATATTACTATATGCTATGGGCTCTCCTGGATATGCCTGTTTGGCCTTAACGGCTGGTTTATATCACCTATTAAATCATGCTGTTTTCAAGTCCTTATTATTTCTAGGTTCTGGTTCGATTGTTAAAAGTTGCAAAACTAGAAATTACGAACTTTTAGGTGGTTTGTCAAAGTATTTGCCATACACTTCAATAATGTTTCTCATAGCTGCAATATCCATTTCAGCAATTCCGCCATTTAATGGTTTTGCAAGTGAATGGTTAACTTATCAATCACTGCTTATTTCTGCTCTATTAGCTCTTGAAGCAGCACCCTGGATATCATGCGTTGCCATTTTCTCAGTCCTTATACTTGGCTTGGCCGGAGCTCTAGCAATAATGTGCTTCACTCAAGTTTATGGAGTAACATTCTTAGGACTTCCAAGGCATGTAAAACCCAAACGAAATGAAACTCATTCAATGAAAATAGGCGTAATAGTTCCAGCGATAGCATGTATCTTGCTTGGGTTATTAATGCCTTTCGTGGTGACATTTATTGGTTCGGTGGTATCGCATATAGTGGGAGCCTCTATTCCTACTGGTGCTAACATATTTACTATTCATTTAATATCTACTACTATACAAGCCCAGTTATCTTTACCAGGCATGGCTTTAGTAGTAGGGTTGATATCTCTTCTTATTGGATTAATCATTTACTCTAAAAAGGTTAAAGTAGAGAAAACAGATCCGTGGGTGTGTGGTGCAAAATATGCACCTGAGGTGATGGAAGCTACAGCTACAGCATATACGTCATCAATAAGATATTTATTTGGCAATCTCTATGGATTAGAGCTCAAGGAACAAAAGGAATACAGCGTAACTCCAATTTATTATAGTAAAGTATCCTATGAGGTTAAGTTTAATCCTAAAATTGAAGCATATACTCGTATTGCGGTATCAGGCCCACCTTACACCACTACTGGCAGATTACCTAAACTGGCGATAACAATAGAAAGATTATTCTATAAACCGTTTATAAGACCAATAATAGGCATATTAAGGATTAAACCAGAATATGAAGAAAGAATAACATTCTCTCCTATAGCAAAAATATTTACAAAACTTGGTGAGTATGCTAAAAAGATTCAGATAGGCGTTTTGTACTTCTACATGCTATATATTCTCATAGCAGTAATATTTCTACTTATTCTTGCGGTGATGTTGCCATGAGCAGTTTATCATTATCCTATAATATCTTATTTGGGATAATTCAAGGAATATTATTACTCATACTCGCCCCGCTTGTATCTGGGTTATGTAGAAAAATTGTTGCTAGGCTACAACAACGTATTGGACCTCCCATAACTCAGCCATTTAGAGATATTCGCAAGCTGTGGTCAAAGGAGAGTGAGTCTAGGCCAAAGGTACACACTTGGATATATACTGCCACACCAGTGTTTTTCTTATCATGTGTTATCTTTTTAGCATCAATAACCCCAGTTTTTATTAATTTAAGCAATCCTTTAGCAGATATAATTCTTATAATCTATATTTTTGCATTGATAAGATTTCTGCTATCTATATGTGCATTTGATACTGGATCGCCTATGGCAGTCGCAGGGGCTTGGCGTGAGAATACAATAGCTGTGATCATTGAAATATTAATGCTATCAGCGTTATTTATACCTGCATTAGAATGTGGATCTACTAACCTCTATATAATGGTAGAATATGTCTATAAAAATTGGTCTACCTTGTGGAGTAGACCATCCTACATTACTGGAGCCCTCATCTTCTTTGTTTGTATGCTTATAGAATCTGGAACATTACCATTTGACATCGCAGAAGCGGAGCAAGAAATTCAAGAGGGTCTATTACAAGAATACTCTGGAAGGTTATATGCAGTAATGAAGTTTTCTCATATGATTAAGAATTTGGTTATTTTTACTATATTTATAGACGTCTATATGCCCTTTGGTATAGCTTTGGTCCCTATATTACCAGATATATTAGTAGGAACTTTAGCTTATCTGGCTAAATTATTAGTATTAACAATTGTTATTTCACTGATTATGATATCTAAAGCGAGGCTTAGGCTTGTGGATTTGCACAAGTCCCTCACATTTCTCTTTATATTTACAATTTTCGCATTTGTATGTTATTTTATCGGATGGTGATATAATGTTTGCAGTTGATAGAGCTATTAGTATCCTTGCGATATTAATGATTTTTACTGCAGGTTATATAAATGAAGAAAAAAATCTTGAGAGGGCAACCTATGTATACTGTCTACAGACACTAACTTTGGCAATGATATTCTTTGCCTTAAGCACTATTGAGTGGTATTTTGTAATATGGGGTTGCGCAGCAATATTAACCAAAGCTGTAATAATACCTTATTTTATATTAAAAACAATAAGGCATACTGGTGTCTCAATAGAGGAAGAGCCTTATCTTCCTACATGGGTAAGTTACTTATTGTTAGGCTTTCTCACAGCAATAGGTTTCACAATTGGTTACAATATCATCACTACATGGGAACATATACCACTATCAGTTTCAATTTCTCTATTCTTAATTGGATTACATCTTATGATTACTCGTAAAAATGCTTTAAAACAGATATTAGGGATATGCCATTTTGAAAATGGCTCACACCTAACATTAGCTGTTATGGCTAGAGGAATTCCAGAAACTGTTGAAATAGGAATTTTGACAGATGCTGTTATATTAGTAATTATTTGCTGCCTACTTGTAAAAGATATGAAGAAGGTAGTGGGGACTCTTGATACCAGCAAATTAAGTTTATTAAAGTATTAGAGAGGGAAATGGCATGTACATAATAAGTACAATACCCTTGGTAATTCTTGCTCTGCTACTCGTTCCATCACTTTCTGCATTATTAATTGCAATTATAAAGAGTAGAATAGTAGGTGAAATTGTAACTATTTTCTCGTCTACAATTTTGTTAATTCTTTCTGTTGTGATATTGTACCATGTCATTTATGAAGGATCTGTTCTATGTTTTGGTGATGAGTTTGGAGTCGATTTCTTATCGGCATGGCTTCTCATATTAATATCATTTATATCCCTAATAGCATCACTTTATTCTATAAAATATATTAGATACGAATTAATAGAAAAGAAAATTACTAAAAAGAGAGCAAACATGTACTATGCACTCTTCAATATTTTCTTCTTCACAATGGTACTTCTTGTTACTACAAATAATATCATTATCATGTGGGTTGCTTTAGAAGCTACGACTTTGGCGTCTGCTTACCTTATAGCAATATATCATTCAAAAGAAGCAATTGAAGCTGGATGGAAATACGTTATCCTCTGCTCAACAGGCATTGCGTTTGGTTTATACGGAATAATTACGCTGTATTATACTGCATATCGTTCTGGTGTGTACAATCCACTATTATGGACAAGCTTAGTTACAAGTTCTGAGATGCTTAGAGAATCTCCTACATTACTTAGGATCGCGTTTGTGCTTATCTTGATAGGCTTTGGTACAAAGGCAGGTTTGGCACCTTTACACACTTGGCTTCCAGATGCATATTCTGAAGCACCTGCACCTGTCTCAGCGGTACTTTCAAGCGTACTTGAAGGTTGTGCAATATATGCTATTATGCGATTTTACAGAATAGCCGTTGGTGCAGGTATACTAAGTTTTGCTCAAATAGTCCTTATAATAATAGGTTTGCTTTCGATGATTATATCCTCCTTACATATGATCGTAGTAGATGACATCAAGAGAATGTTTGCTCTGTCAAGTGTTGAGCACATGGGTCTTATTGTTTGTGCATTAGGTTTTGGAGGCAGTTTGGGAACTCTAGCAGCTGTTTTCCATGTATTAAATCATGCTCTAGTTAAATCAGCACTGTTTCTTTCCACAGGAAACTTTGTAAGAGCTTATGGTACTCGAAAAATTAGTGAAATTAAGGGTATTTTAAGTTCATATCCAATACTTGGTGTTCAATTGTTAATTGGAGTCTATGCTATTATAGGTGGGCCTCCTTTTGGGGTGTTTCAGTCAGAGCTCTTATCAGTAATGGCAGGGGTATACTATGGTTCTATAGTAGTATTGGTTATTTTTATAATCACTCTTGTAACTGCATTTGGAGCATTGCTGGTAAACTCTATGAATATAATCTATGGAGAATCTGAATTTAAAGTGAAAAAATACCCCGCATCATGGAATATACCTGTAATGATTCTTTTACTTATTTCACTTCTTGTAGGTATTTACCTTCCAGAACCACTTCGCTTATGTCTTGACCAAGCAAGTAAGATTGTTGGAGGAAGTTAGGGTTATGATTGGTTTCGAATTACTGCTTGAATACGATCTTGGAGCTTTCTTTGCTATAGGTATACTAATGTATGTTGTAGCGATTATACTTGCAATATTATTTGATTCCAAACCAAACTATTCAAATATTCTAAGTAATATTGTATCATGCTTTGCATCCTTGCTAATGATATACGTAAGTATGATTGTAGCCCTTACTGGCAAGCATTTAAAACTAGGACCTTACGAAATTATAATTCCCCAAGCACCACTAATTATAGATGTGGATTCTATTAGTGCTGTACTGATTTTTGTTATATCTTCTCTTACATTTGCTATTTCAATATTCTCTATAGGTTATCTGAAGATGTTCTATCACAAAAGAAGTATGGGCTACTTTGGTTTGTTTTACAACCTTTTTGTTATGGCGATGATTTTAACATGTTGCGTGAGCAACACTTTGTGGTTCTTGCAACTTTGGGAGCTTATGACAGCATCATCTTATTTCTTAGTAGTATATGAGGATACGCCAGATATCAGAAAAATTGGTTACTTTTACTTCATTATGATGCATTTAGGTTTTGCATGTTTAATAGTTTCTTTATCTCTGATGAGCTTTGCAGTAGGCTCAATGGACTTCAATATTATAGAGATAGCTAGCGTTAATATAAGTGGAGAGCTGAAAACTATAATTCTAATATTAGCACTTATAGGGTTTGGAATGAAGATAGGCCTATTTCCTTTATATGTGTGGCTTCCTGAAGCCTATCCAGCAGCACCAAGCAATGTATCTGCGTTACTTAGTGGAGTGATGGCATCGGTTGGGTTATATGGTTTAATTAAGATAAGTATTCTATTACATGCTACCATGTCTTGGTGGTATATCACACTATCTATTTTAGCAATCATAAATGTATTAGTAGGGTTCCTAAGTTTGCTGGGTCAAATTGATTTTAAGCGTCTGCTTGCGTATTCAAGTATGATCGAAATGGGTCTTGCAGTTTTATCTTTTGCATATTATTGTGCTGGTTCAGAAATGGGTCTAAAGGCATCATTAATGCATGTCATTAATCAAGCGTATGCTAAAGGTATGCTTTTTGCAATAAGTGGCGTTTTCTTATACTGTGCGTATACTAAAAAATTATCAGATATCAAAGGATTGTGGAAAAGTAACTCGTTTTTAGCAACATTATATTTTATTGCACTCGTAGATATTATGGGTATCCCACCATTTGGTTGTTTCTTTAGTAAGGTCTTTATCATATTATCTGGATTTTCACAATTTCTCAGTTGGTGGGGGCC
>JAGGXT010000321.1 GCA_021162905.1 Candidatus Odinarchaeota archaeon
GTCCAAGCATTTATATGATGAGCTTCATCTGAAATCAACACGATTTTTTTATCCTTATAATCTTCAAAAGTGATAGAGTTTTCCCTAAAAAGATTTAATTGGCTGTGCAATCCTTGTATAGTGGTAAAGATTATATTTATGTCTTCCTCATTTGCTTCGTCAAAATTGGATACTTCTCTTATAGTGACTTCTTTATCTTCAAATTTAATCCTCTGATTAAACAAGTATTTGGGAGAGAGGGGATTTAAAAAGTTGTCCCTTGTTTTCTCTATTATGTTGGTGCTGTTAACAAAAAACAAAAAGTTTCTGTAGCCTTTATTGTAAAGATAGAGTATGTCAGCAGCCATCAAAAGAGTTTTACCAGAACCCGTAGCCATGTTAAATAGTAATTGAGTTGGTTTCTTTCTATTGGGATCTTCCTCCATGTGGTAGATAAACCACGCTATTGCCTCAATCTGATATGGTCTTAATTTAAAGCGTGGATTGAGATTATCTTCTATATACTTTGGAATCTCCTTTTTGATAACTCCATGTTTATAGAGAACATCGTATTCCTGACTTAATCTTTGATTATCAGACATCCTTTCTCCCCCTCGTAAAAGTCTTTGTTGAGTTTTTTGTCTTCTTCACTCACATTGTATATGACGTCATCAATTTCGCTGTAGTTTACATAGAGGCCATTGTAGTCAAGCATCTCAAGGAGAAGTCTCTTTTGTTCATCCGGACTAAGAGCCTTAAATTCCTCTATATTCTCATCAAATAACCTTGAATCAATTCTATAACCCAAGAATCCATTGTGTTTCATCTCTTCCCAGATACTCAAAAGTTCTTCGGTTGTTTCAGCATCTTGAATTTTCTCAACAAATGTCTCATTAAGCTTCATAAGTTCCATGTAGACGAAGTCACCGCCGCCTTGCCAGTTAACTTCTTTAGATATGCCGGTTTGGTCGCCATTTACCACATTTTTAAGTCTTACAACTGCACTGTTCTCACCATAGTCTAATTGTTCAACTCCAATATACTGTCTTCCAATTTTATGGGCCACAGCACATGTTGTGCCTGTTCCAATGAAGAAGTCTAAAATAACATCATTCTCTTCAGTTGAAAGTTCTATAATACGTTTTAGGAGTGCTTCTGGTTTTTTTCCTTCCTTTAAATGAACATCGCCTTCATTAGCTATGCCTGCCCAACTTATATCTCCCCAAAAATCCGTCAATAACTCTGTTGGTACTTCTCTACCTCCAATATTTTTTACCTTGTCTTTATAAAATGCTAATGCACCACCGTTTATTACAAATATTGGTTCTGCACCTTCTCTTTCATATACAAAAATTCTATCTCTTTCCCTCTTAGATCTGATCAAAAGTTGTTTTAAACTTTCAGAAGGTTTATGAGGGTCTCTAATACTTACAACTCGTTCTTTATTTTTCAAAGCAAATTCTGCGATTAATTGATTAAAAATAATCTTCCAGTATTCGCCCCATCGTTTTTGTGCTTCTTTATATGCTCTTTGTAATGTGCCTTTCGCAGGGATTCCATTTTTTTCCAACACCACTTTTTTAATTGATTCTAACTTCCAATTTTCAGGTGCATCTTCAAAATTAATAATAACACGATTATAATTCTCATGATATCCCACCTCTACATATTGAGGCTTAAAATTAAATTTCTTTTTATCTTTGGCATAAAATAAGATATACTCTGTTACATCTATTGGGCCAGGATTCACAACTTTGAATCCTGCAGGTGAAGCTGTTTTAATGGCAATTATCTGAACCTTATTGTCTCTTTCAAAAATTTCATCCATTAGAACATTTAGATAACCTACTTCATGATGATCTATTTGAACAAAAATAGCACCATCCTTTCTCAACAAATCCTTAGCTACTTCCAACCTGTTTTTCATAAAAGTCAGCCAAGTAGAGTGCTTAAAACTATCATTATATTTAAACTCATCACTTCCAGTATTATACGGCGGATCAATATAAATCAACTTTACTTTTCCCCTAAACTCCTTCAAAAGCGAATGTAACACCAAAAGATTATTCCCTTTTATAATCAGATTATCCGTTATCGTATCTTCTGGCAATCCTCTTTTCCTGTTTATCTCTGCGTCTCTTCTAAACCCATCAAGCGGATGTTCTCCGTCTTTATCAATCCTCTTAAAGTTAGCAAAAACTTTTGGTTCTAACAGCCTGTCAATTTCATCTGGTGCAAGTATCACATTATGAAAAATCTCTTTCCTTTTCTTATCAGGTTCTTCCTGTCCACCTTCAAGCACACAATCCTTATATGGCCATACTAGGACAACTTCTTTACTCTTTGCCAAATATCTCCCATCTTCTGTTGCCAAGCCAATTTTATTCTTAAAAGCAGTGTATGAATCGGGTAGAAACTCCTTGTTATCAACGAATTTCATAAACTTCTCTTTATCAAAAACCAATATTCTATCGACTTCTGTAAAGAAATGCTCTCTAATTCTTTCATTGCTTAACAAAAGCTTAACCAAATCCTTATCAAGTTTTAATGCTAATTCCACAATTCTATTTTTGAGCAGTTTACCTTCGGAAACCAACCTCCCATCTTTTTCCAATAGTAGTTTTAACTCTTCTAAAAGTGTCATTTTTGGCTCACCTTCTTTTATGCTCTGTTCTGCCATATTATTTCCCCCTTTTGAATTTTTTAATTTCCTCTCTCATAAATAATTCAAATTGTTTAGATAAGATAATGCCTTTTTCCTCGCAGTATTTTTATATTCATCATAAATTTTAGAATCACAGATAGGGTTACTCTTTTGTTTGCCATGTCCCAACCTCTTTATGTATCATTATTGATATATACATACGAGTATTTAAAAGTTTTCTCTTTGCCACAAAAACCCCTCAAAACTAATTCCTTTGGAGGCGGGCGGAATGTCATATAACGTTTCGAGCGTATCTGAAGTTTGTCCGATAGGACAAATTTGAGCGGAGTGCCGAAGGCACGAACCTTTTATGCTGTGTTATACGCTGTCGGCACAAAAGCATTCATCTCCAATCGCTTGATGTATTGCTTCTTGTAGATTAAAATTTTTAGAAAATATGACAGATGGAGGATATTTAGCTCCTTTTATTCTTGGGATAATTTCATCAAAATCTGTTATAAAATAAGTAGCATTTAATCGATGTGCCTCAGAAACTATTCTTTGGACAGTATTTTTTATCGAGTCTTCGCTACTGACATCAAAACATATTGATATAAGCTGTGGCATTTTCTTTGTTTCGTATAATGTCCATGCAGAGGCAAGTGTATTTCCGCCGGGTTTAATATCTTTTATCAACAGTGAGCTTCCAACATAAATACACATACGTGGAACGCCTACCACATGCCCAAATATATACTTTAGTTTATGAGGTATTGAAAGATATATTCCTTCTATATCTGCATTAACAACCCCTTCGTTATTTATCATTTTCTTAATTTTATCAAATGCCCGACTGGAAACTATCAAAGGAATTCCAAAATCGGCATAAATAACAGAAGTCGCAGACACTAATTTGTATTCATTATGTATACTAAGCCGTATAGATCCCCAACCTGAATAAACTCTCTTAGTAAGAAAATTCTGAACATCGCCTTTCTTATAAGAGTGATAAGAAAGCTCAGTGGCATATCCTGCTCCGGGGAACAGAGGAAACCACTCTGAGATATCCATACCTTCAAGTTTAATTCTATCTCCATCTTTAATTATTCTTGAAGCAAGAGGTTTCTCACTAGGATAAGAATAGTAAGGACCTAAACAATCCTTCCAAAAATCTTTAGAGTCATCATAATTGTGTCTATTTTTCCCAGTAATCAGTTTTGTCCTAAAGTAATCCCTCATACCAAAATAACTTAATAGTATTTTTGCCACTTCTTTTCCGCTCAATTCTAATAACTTATTTGTAATCATTTTTTACCTTTTTAGTCAGCTTTTATTATTCACTGAAGACGATTGCGTATAACGTTCTCGGTACTTGTGAAGTCCGCCAAAGGCAGATTTGTGGAAGCGTAGCTTCCCACAAACACCGTGTTAGCTGAAGTTTTCATTTTTTCCTTTTACTTTTTCGTTCTTTTGCGATAGCAGGTGCTACATAAACCACATGTAAAAACTGCTCGGCCAGATTTAAGATGTCTTTCGCATCTTCCTGAAAGACCTCTTCATTGCCAGGATGTGCTGCATCATTTCCTACCCATCTTACAACATCTGCCCACTTTTTTAAATCCTTTGTTATAATTCCATTGTCAGCCAATTCTTGAAGTTGATCGACAAGTTTATTCTTAGACGAGCCTTTATCAATGCAAGAAGACTGCATTGCTCTACGAGCCATTACCGCACAAGCACGATAAGCCCCTACACTAAAGCACATCTTTGCTTCATCTAAATCTTTTCTAATATCTTCTGGTATTCTTTCATCACTTGGTGAAGGTAATGGGTGAGGATAAACAGTATCTCCTGCGTTATGGACTAATACAGGACATTTACAATAATTGCATATACCTATCCACCATATATCATTATGTCCTCGTTCCCAAACACAGGTAGTCCTAAGATATCCCTCCACAGTTCTTGGCGCGGGTGTCAAGGAAGTATACCTCCTACAATATGGACAATATATCGAAACAGGTAAAGTTTCCATCAATTACACCTCCGCAAAATTTCGGGTAACTCTAGTATATCAGCAATGCGTATATCCTTCCATTTTGGTATTATATCTGCAATATTGCGCATATACATCCTCTGAATGAATCTCCCATCGCCTCGATTTTTCTTCCTTTCTTCCTTTTGCACCTCCGTTCTTTTTCTCAAACAACCTATCTAATGAACTGAAGTGCACCCCCATTAGTAGTATTAATACTATTAGTA
>JAGGXT010000135.1 GCA_021162905.1 Candidatus Odinarchaeota archaeon
TATCTAGCTATTCGGGGGATGTCAGTTTAAATATTCCTACTCAGGTAGATTGTATAAAGAGACAGATACTTTTATCCCGTCGTTCAATAACTCAATAGAAGAGCTATGTGATAATATCTACCAATATTCTCCAGGAACGGGAGAGGTAGTTTGGTTTTATGGGACAGAGGGCAAGTCACGTTTATGGGACGGAGGGCAGGTCACGTAAGTGGGACGGAATTGGAAGGGTGATAGCGGGTAGGCTGGATTGGGTGGCAGGCCCCGGGAGTGGGAGGGGACTGGGGCCCTGGAGTTTATAAGGGTTCTCTCCTCTGCGAGAGAAAAGGGTGGAAAGAGTAAAATTAATTTATAAGATATCCTTTGGAAACTCAATGGCAGAAACGAAAACAGAAACCAGAGAGACCATAGAGAAAAAGGAGAAAGATGTATCCACAGATGAGATCAACAAAACTCTTCAGAAAATCGCCCGGGGAACCGGCATAATTTTCACGGGCACCATTCTATCTATGTTCTTGGCCTTTTTAACAAGAGCCGTGATTGCAAGATACTATTCAGTGTCTCAATACGGCGTATATTCTTTAACACTAACCATGCTTAGTTTTGCAATAACATTTGCCGGGCTGGGAGTGAGCGAGGTGTTACCTCGACAAATACCGTATTACAGAGAAAAATATCCGGAGAAGGTCCCATCTTTAATTTTCATAGGAATTTTCATACCTATGTCAGGTGCTACAATAGCAACTCTTCTCTTAATAATAAGTAGTGATGCAATAGCACACGTCTTCGGGGATCCTAACTTATCCCATCCCATTACCATAATAGCGCTCGCAATCCCTTTTCAAACTTTATTTACGATTCTAGTGGCTATAACACGAGGTTTTGGGCGGGTAAGAGAGAGAGTTTTTTTTGGAAGTATAATTAGCCCATTCTCCTTTTTAGCTTTGATACTCCTAGGGCTATTCTTTAGACTTAGTTATACCTATTTGTTTGTGGCCTATGTCATTTCCGTGGCATTTACATCTATTATTTTTCTTATAGAAATTAAACGAAAGGGGATTCTCAAGCTTAAACCCTCTATTGAAACAAATGAAATGAAACGCCTTCTTCTTTTTTCTCTCCCTCTCCTAATATTAGGAATGCTTGGGTATCTAATGATATACACAGACACATTAATGATTGGCTATTTCAAAAGTTCTAAAGTTGTAGGACTTTACAACGCGGCAACACCCTTCGCACGTATGGTGCTCATATTCCTCACATCAGCGGGTTTCATCTATGTACCCCTTGCCTCCACTTTATACGCACAGAATAAGATAAATGATATGAGGAGGATATATCAAATCCTCACAAAATGGGTTTTCTTTCTCACTTTACCCCTTTTCTCCATCTTTTTTCTATTTCCAGAGGGAGTCATATCTTTTACATTCGGTGAGAAATACACACAAGCGGCCCCCGCATTAGCGATACTGAGTGTTGCGTTTATGTTCTACCCCCTGTTAGGTCTTAGCGGTCTAAGTTTGATAGTCATTGGAAAGACTAAACTTATAATGTATAGCGAAACCTGTTCATCAATATTCAATGTTGCTCTGAATGTTATCCTCATACCAAAATTTGGAATTCTTGGTGCTTCTGTTGCCACAGCCATATCCTGCTTCGTTACTAATAACCTAAGGTTATATTGGTTATATCGAGAGACAAGCATCCACCCATTTAATGTGAATTATCTAAAAACTTTAGGAATAGCATTCTCACTTCTTTTGTTAATAAAGTTGCTTCCACTAAATATAACGTCAATCCAAATCGCAATACCGGTTTTAGCTTCTTTTCTAGCAATATACTTCCTTTTAATTCTATTCAGCAAAAGTATCGATACGGAGGATGTTGCTCTCCTGTTAACAGTTGAGAAGAAGCTTGGTCTCAAATTTAAGCTAATAGAGAGATTCATAAAAAAGTTTACCTAAAATTAAAAAGTAATATAAGGTTAAAGTTTTATATTCAGCTTCTATGAAGTCTACCCACAATATAAAATTCCATATTATAACGCTGTTAAATAGCAACTTTACCTTCTTGCGACATGAGGTGTGGCAAATCATGCAATAAAACACGTTTAATCTCTCGCTTTCCTATAATATTTTCCGGATCGGCAGAGGAGAAACCCCTTCTCCCTTTTCCTATCCAGAATCCCTTTTCCTTATAGCTATCTATCATTTTTTTATCAGAGAATGTTGGGAGCCTTACAAACATCTTTTCGTTTTCCAATAACATAGACATCTCCTCCTTGTTTATAAGTTCTTCATGTAATTTTTCACCAGGTCTCGCTCCCACAACTCGATACCAATTAGTATCATAGTTCTTTAATTCCAAATAGGCTTCAGCTAAATCACCTATTCTAACCGATGGCATCTTCAAAATAAAAATCTCTCCATGTTCACCTAGTTTTGCGGCATTAAAAATCAACTCAACACTTCGAGGGATGCTCATAAAAAACCTAGTCATATTCGGATTAGTTACAGTGATTTTCTCCCCATTCACCAGTTGTTTTTCCCAAATTTCAAGCACCGACCCCCTTGAGGCAAGAACATTTCCAAAGCGAACTACGCTAAATTTAGTACTATTACCTATTCTTAAATTACATGCCGCAGACACCAACCGTTCTGCCAATAACTTAGTTGCACCCATCACATTAGTAGGATTTACAGCTTTATCTGTTGAAATCATTATCATCTTTTCAACACCACTCTTGACGGCTGTTTGTATAAGATTTTGTGTTCCAATGACATTTGTTTTAATTGCTTCAAATGGGTTCCATTCACATACAAGAACATGCTTCATAGCAGCGGTGTGAAAAATAATGTCGGCTCCATTACATGCCTTTTTTACAGAATCCTCATCCCGAATGTCTCCAAAGATTGGTATCACATTGGCCTTATTAACAAAATCGTTGTATGTATAAAATAATTCTGTCTCTCTATTGTCGAAAACTCTTACCTCTGCAGGTGAAGCGTTACATACCTGCCTCAAGATTTCAGAACCTATGCTTCCTACAGCACCTGTTATCACAACAACCTTATTCTTCACCACTTCTTCAACATCTCTGTTTTTATTTTTTTCTTTCATTCATTTCGCCTCCAGAATTTCTTTTATACTTTTAACCACGTACTCCGTTTCTTTTTCATTTAAATGGGGATGTATCGGGAGAGACACAATATCGTTAAAAACTGATTCTGCCACGGGGAAATCCCCTTTTCCATACCCAAAAGCATCTTGGTAATATGGCATAAGATTTAACGGTATAAAATGTACACTTGTTTGGATTCCCTTCTCAGCCATTTTCAATATAAATCTGTTTCTATCGCATTTAATAGTACGTATTGGATAAAGATGATGTGAAGATTTAACCTTTGGTTTCACATAAGGCAAAACTAGATCCAGGTCTTTAAGAGATTCGTTATAGAATCTTGATATTTCGCCTCTTCTTCTGTTCATCCATTCTAATTTCTTTAGTTGAGATATACCCAGTGCTGCGTTTATATCCGTCGTATTACATTTATATCCAGGAGCTACTACTTCATACCACCAAGTATTACCACCATCAATATATCTATTCCAAGCGTTCCTATTTATTCCATGAAGACGTAACTTCCTGATTTCTTCTGCAAGGATATCGTCCTTCAATGTAATCATTCCGCCTTCTCCCGTTGTCATGGGTTTTGTAGGATAAAAACTAAAGCAAACAATATTATCTGTATTTCCTACTTTTTTACCATTTTCATAGCAGCTGCCCACAGCATGGGCGGCATCTTCTATAATGGGTATTTGATATTGTTTCCCAATTTTGTTTATTTTCTTCATATCTGCGGGTTGGCCACCATAATGCACCACAACTATCGCTTTAGTTTTTTCAGTAATTTTTTCCTCTATTTTTTCTGGATCTATGTTATACGTTTTCTCATCAATATCTACAAATATCGGTTCTGCACCACAGTGAACAATTGTATTAGCCGTAGCCGCAAAAGTAAATGGAGTAGTAATAACTTCATCCCCCGTCTTCACTCCCAGAGCTTTAAGAGAGAGAAACAAAGCAGAAGTGCATGAATTCGTAGAAATAGCATGCTTTGAACCTATGTATCTAGCAAACATCTTTTCAAACTCTATTGTTAATGGACCCATACTCAGCCATCCAGATTTAAGCACCGAAACCACAGCCTTTATGTCATCATCAGTTATATATGGGGGGGAGAAAGGTATTTTCATTAAATCACACCTCCTTTTTGCAGTGTATCCCATATAACATTCATCACTTTAAATCACACTTTAAAATAAAGGTTAACTAATCTAATATCCATCATATACGGAGCATCTTTCACTCTTTTATTCCCCCTAGACTGCATCACTTAGCCTATTCGTTTTCCCTTCACAGCTTTATCCATCCATTCTCAAGTCGATAGTATCATTATTTCTTCAATAAGTATGTTAAACCCAGTTATCTAGTTGTTCCGTATAATCAGATAGTTTCCTATTACTTATTTATTTCTCATTGCTTAATCTCCAATACAGAAAACTCGTTCTAGAGCTAATAAAATGCCTCTCACCTCATATCCAAACCCTCCCCCATCAATTTAAACATTAGAGAACCAATCCCTCACCTGGCGAAAATGAGAGAATCTCAATGACTACGGAGGGAAGCTACTCGTTCTATCATCTTATTTAATTTCTTCAGTTAAATCTCTTCTGAAAAATATTCATTTGCAGTTTGAATACAATTAATCTTCATTTCTTTTAATTTATCAGGATGCGTAATTAAAAACAACAATTTCTTCTTCATATCCTCTAAATCTCCAAGCTTAACAACATACCCGTTATATCCATTTTTGATTACCTTCCTAAGCATCCCTGCGTTATATGCTACGATCGGTATCCCAAGAGAAAGAAATTCCGGTGGTATACTACCAATACCACACTGCGGAGGTCTTAAAGGCATAACGGCAATATCCCCGACCATCATATACTCATGTATAACCTCATGTGGTATGA
>JAGGXT010000252.1 GCA_021162905.1 Candidatus Odinarchaeota archaeon
ACTCACATCTATTAGATTATACTTATAAAGAATAGCATTATATCCAATAGAAATAAGATAAAAAAGAGTTAAACCAATGAAGGGAGCTGGAATCAATCTAATAAAATCCACATAAAGTGACCTAGTGAAAAGTGATACGTTCTGATTGCTAAATGATAAATAAACTATTCCTAAAACACTCATAAGTAAAACTGAAAAAACATATGAAAGAACTAATGTTACAAAATCAGCAAGAATTCTGTATTTACTTTTACAGTAATAATGCCATATGAAATAAATAATTGGAGACGATAGAATTGTATAAACAACAGCGATAAGCGGCCCTATGGCAAATATAATTATTAATCGTTCTATAATATTAATTGGATAAAGAAATAAACCAAGAGAATATTCTGGTAAGAGAAAATAGAATACAGAAAAACCAAGTATATATATAACTAAGATTCTGAAAAGGAGAGTGTAGTGATCCTCATCACTCTTGGGAGCTTGATTCAGTTTAGTAAGAATTTCTGAAAGTAAAGACATAAACAAACACCCAAATTTCATTAAATAGAAGGTATATTAATTTTTAACTATTGATTATTAATGTAGTGAATCTATAACCAATTACTACACATAATAGGTGTGAAAAATGGTAAAGGAATTTCTGGAGATAACAAGTCCAGATGTTTTTTTGAGGATAGCAGAAAAGGCAACTTTTGTTATTAGAGTTGATCCTTTTATGTTTGCTCAATATTTTGGATTTATGTTCTTTATAGATCTTACTAAGTTAAGTGATATGGAGGTAGGGCGCATTTTAAGATTGTTAAGAGAAAAATTCGTAGTTACTAAAAGGATAATTAAAGCGGACTCAATAACAGATTTCTTAGAGAAAATGAAAAGCGACGATACAGCTATAGAAGGAACTACTACTTAATATTAAGGAAGTTAATTATATCACCAACCGAACTATAATTAATGAAAATAGCTGTGTATCTATTGAACAAGACCCCACTAAGATTTTTTATTGTTGGTATGCGTTCGATTAAAAGCTCCATATATTTTATTAATACGGGAAGATATTTTATAAGTAAATCTCCTTTTACGAGCTCAGCAATTATAGTTTGTTTGTTATCAGTATTAAAGAGTAATAAATCTATATGACCTACAACTGGTTCTTTATCTGACCAGACAGGTATTTGAATTGCTAGTGCATTTTCGTTCTTTACTAGTAAATATCTTAATATAATGTCTTTACTTGGTTTTTCAAAACGTTTAAAAACATCTTGAGTTAATTTAGAAAGGAGTTCATTTCTCTTACTCTTGATCAACCCTTTTATTTCAAGCTTCTTAGCTAATATTTGAAGCTCCTCTTTCCTAATATTTTTCAAAACAAACTGAGAAGCTTTTTTAACATTATCCGAATTAAAATTATAATCAGGAACATGCCCCAGATATATTTCATTTAAAAATGAATAAAGTGCTCTACCTTCAGAAAAATCTAGCAATTGCTCATTATGGCTGACATTCCATTTAAAATCAAAAGGATGCTTATAATGTATAAAACGCCTATGTTTTATCATAAAGAATCTACCAGACAAGTTGACCTATATATGACTAAGAGAAAAACATAAAGGAAAATAATAAATTTTACTAAAACATTAACGAAAAATATTTGAATTATCAAAAAAGCATTAACGTGGTGAAAATTCTAATGCCGACCAAGAATGATTTATACATGAAGGTAATGACACTTGCTAAGAGAAGGGGGTACATATGGGGCCCAAGTCCAGAGATATACGGTGGGCTGTCAGGATTCTATGATATTGGTCCTCTTGGAAAGGGATTAAAGACGAATATTGAAAAACTACTCCGTAGGTGGTTAGTGAAAAATAATTTCTGGGAGATAGAATCAAATACAATCTCACCTATTAGTGTTTGGATAGCTTCTGGACATGTTGAAGGATTTGTAGATCCAATTGTGGAATGTAAAAAATGTGGCAGTATATATCGTGCGGATAAGCTAATTGAGGAATTTAGACCTCATATTAAAACATTTGGACTTAATTTTGATGAATTAAATAAAATAATCAAACAAGAAAATATTAGATGTCCTAAATGCAAAGGCGAATTGAGTGAAGTAAAAGAATACAATCTTATGTTAAAAACTACAGTCGGACTTGATAGTGATTGCATTCTTAGACCAGAAACTGCTACAACTACATATGTTCTTTTTAATAGATTGTTTACTTTTTTTAGAGAAAAATTACCTATCTACGTTTTTCAGATGGGTAAGGCCTACAGAAATGAGATATCACCTAGGCAAGGAGTTTTGCGATTGAGAGAATTCACACAAGCGGAAGCACAAACCTTTATACTACCAGAACAGAAAAATAATTTTCCATATTTCGATGAAATAAAAGATTATGAGCTACCTGTGCTCCCCTATAAACTACAGCAATCAAGTAATAAAGAAGATTTTGTTTACATGAAAATCTATGAACTATTGGAGGAAGGGCATATAGAAAATCCTGCGTTTGGATGGCATCTATGGGTTGGTTTCAAATTTTATGAGTTTTTAAATATTCCTAAAGGAAGCATCAGAATTAGACAGCATGTACCAGAAGAGAGAGCTCACTATGCAAGAGATGCTTGGGATATTGAAGTTATGACACAACGGTTTGGTTGGGTAGAAGTTTGCGGAATCCATGATAGAGGAGACTACGATTTATCAAGACATCAAGAGTTCTCAAAGCAAAGGCTTTCCGTGAGACTGCAAGATGGAACTTATGTGGTGCCACATGTATTGGAAATCGCATATGGCATAGAAAGAACACTCTATGTGATTCTAGAATATGCATATAGAGAGGACGAAAAAAGGATTTGGCTTCAATTACCAAGATTTTTAGCCCCAATACAAGTAGGAGTATTTCCATTGATGAAGAAAGATAAATTGCCAGAGATAGCAAAGGAGATATACAATAAGATAAAGAACAAAGGTTTCTTTGCTATTTATGATGAGGATGGAAGCATAGGAAGAAGATATAGAAGAATGGATGAAGTTGGAACCCCATTTGAAATAACAATAGATTATCAAACTCTTGAGGATGGAACTGTTACAATTCGAGATAGGGATACTATGAAACAAATAAGAGTAAGCGAGGATGAGATTATAAGCTATTTGGAAAAACATCTATCGTTTCCAATATGATTTTACATTTGCAGCTTAATGATTCAATATAAAATGAATAAGAAAATAAGAAGTAAATGATGAAATTTCTATTGCTTCACAGGGACATAAATTTGTATTCTTCTTGATTTATCATATACTTTAATTTTGCCTCTTTTCTCTAAATCCTCTAGAATATCTTTAATTATGCTTACTCTAATTCCCAGTTGATTAGCTAGAGCGGTGGGTATAATAAATTTGCTTTTTGAAATTATAGATTCTATTCTTGCCATATCCTCATCATTAATTAGAATTCCCCTAACAACTTTTTCTCGTTCTACTCGTCTCTTTTTGTATGGCATTTCACTTCACTCCTTTACTGTAATCTCTAACAATGATTTGAAATTACTTTATTAATCTTTTCTTCCATTCTTCAACTCTTGTTAAAAGCTCCATTATAGTACTACTATCTGGAGTCCCATCACCAAAGCTTTTCATTCTCTGAGATAACATTAACATCTCATGATAGACTGGGCTATAAGGAAGTACTTGTTGTATTTTATCTCTCGTCTCAAGAATTTTTTCAGCAAGAGTTTTTCCACTTAATGTCCCACTCTGTGCCAGCTTAACTAGGTTACCTAGTTCATGAGTTATCAAAATATTTCTTTGCCTAATTTTTTCTGCTTCAGTTACGGCAACTTCGGTTGGGGGAACGGTAGGTAATGCAGGTACTTTAGCTTCTGTTGGTGGCTTTTTTTCTGGAGGAACTGAAGGAGTTGGAGGAGCAGATACTTTTTCGGGAGTGGGAGCCTCTGGAGCTATCTGTTGAGGTGGTTTGGGAGGTGTAGGGGTGGGTGTTGGAAGTATTTCTTCCTTTGAAGGAGGGGATGTAGGTACTTCAGTAACAACTTGCACTGGTGGCGCAGCGGTTATAATTTCTAGAATCTTAGAAATGGTGTTGGAAAATGATTTGAGATTATCGCGGAGTTCTCCCATACTTATAATTATACTATTTAGGTTTGAAAGTATTTGTGTTGACTGAGAACTTAGTTCTTTTATTAATTCTTTAACATCCTTGGGTTTTTCTTTCTCTGCCAATTTAAACACCTTATATCAATAATTTAATGTTTATATTTATTTTCTATATCAAGAAAGAGATATATAATAATAT
>JAGGXT010000236.1 GCA_021162905.1 Candidatus Odinarchaeota archaeon
ATCTATTCATGAATTTGCAAAGATGACAAATTATAAACATTAGTAATATTCATTAAATCGCTACTATAGGATTCTCAAATTACTTTAATAAGTTCTAAGAAGGTTTAATAAATTGAGATTTAATAAGAGGGTTGATGAAATGTATTTAACAAAAGAAGAAGAGAAAATGCTTGATGGTGAATATGGTGAAGGCTATGAAAAGGCTATGAGGATACTCGTAGTACTTGGAGACATCTATGGCGCAGAGAGAATGATTCCTATATCTTCTTCACAAATTTCAGGTATATCATATAAAAGTATTGGGGATGCTGGTTTGGAATTCCTTGAGGATTTTGCTAACTCAGGGGTTAAAGTAAAAGTAACAGCCACTATGAATCCCGCTGGGATGGATCTTGAAGATTGGCAAAAAATGGGTGTGTCAAAGGAATTTGCTGAAAAGCAAATAAGAATTGTAAACGCACTAAAAAGAATCGGAGTTGTGCCGATTCCCTCGTGTACGCCATATTTTCATGGTTTTTATCCAAGATTTGGTGAACATGTTGCTTGGGCGGAATCGTCGGCTGTTATATTTGTTAATTCAGTAATAGGTGCTCGAACAAATAGAGAAGGAGGGCCTAGCGCATTAGCTGCAGCAATAACAGGCAGAACACCATACTACGGTCTACATATACCTGAAAATAGATATCCGAATGTTGAGTTTAAAATAAATTTTGAGCCTCGAGGAAGGTATGAATTTTCACTTATTGGATACTATATTGGTATGGAAATGAGAAAAGGTATTCCCTTCATTACTGGACTTAAAAGTGCTACGATTGAAGAGCTGAGAAGTATGGGTGCTGGAATGGCATCCTCAGGAAGTATTGCGCTCTATCATATTGAAAAAATAACCCCTGAAGCAGATAATGTTCCAAGACCAAAGGAAAGAATAGAGATTGAAAAAAATGACTTAGAAGAAGTAATTCAGAAGCTCAATACTTCAGATGCTGATATCATAGATTTGGTGGCTTTTGGCTGTCCTCATCTAAATTTAAAAGAGGTACTGGATCTCTATGCATATTTTAAAGAAAGTCCTCCAAAAACAAAAGTGTGGATCTGTACATCATCCGTCGTGAAAAGTTATCTTAAAAGTAAAGGAATTACAGATGAGCTCGAGAAAATGAATGTACTCGTCCTAGCCGATACATGCATGGTTGTTGCGCCATTAGAACAGGTAGGTGTTCGTACGATAGGACTTGACTCAACCAAGGCTGCTCATTACACTAATAGTTTAACAAATATAAAAGTAAAATTGGCAGAGGGAGGAAAATTAATATGAAAAAATTAAAGGGAAAAGTAATTTATCCTGGAAATGTGAAAGGAAAAGCTCTCGTAACCTATGAACCTATTGGTCTTTATGGGGGAATAGATGCCAAAACAGGAATAATAACACAACATGAACACCCTCTTAGAGGTCAATCAGTTGCTGGAAAAATTCTAGTCTTTCCCCATAGTATAGGGTCTACTGTAGGGTCATATATTCTATTTCAACTTAGAAAAAACAAAGTTGCACCTATAGGAATCATTGTTGAAGAGGCAGAGCCTATAATTGCTGTTGGCGCAGTAATAAGTAAAATACCAACAATTCACGAAGTTAATATTAAAGAGATAGAAAACGGCAAAATTGTTGAAATAAAGGAAAATGGAGAAATAATTGTTTATGGCGAATAAAATTCTATAAGATCATTTCATCTATTTTTTTTGGGAAAGATGAAAGGATCTCCACACCATCTTTTCGGACAACCACATCATCTTCTATTCTAACACCACCGAAACCTTGAATATATATTCCTGGTTCTACTGTGAATACTTGATTTTCTTTTAAAATCCAATCAGCTTTTTGATTTAATGAATATCCTTCATGAACATCTAATCCAATCATATGCCCCAATCCATGAATGAACTCGCCATAATGCTTTACTATTAATTCTCTTGCTTGAGCATCAACATATTTTGCCTCAACACCATCTCGTATGACGTTAAGAGCTTTTTGTTGAGCATCATATGCTATTTCATACATTTTCTTTAGTTTATCATCTGGTTTTCCTATGAGAAACGTACGAGTAATGTCTGAAACGTATCCCTTATATTTAACACCAAAATCGATTAAAAGTATTCTAGTGGGTTTTTTATTATTATTTCCAGTTTTATAGTGAGGATCAGCTGAGTTTTCGTCAGCAGCAACTATAGTCTCAAATGCAAACCCCTCAGCACCATTCTTTCTACATCTATATTCCAATTCAGCTGCTATTTCCAGCTCAGTCATTTTCCTTATATCAATAGTTTCAATAGTCTCTTTTAAAGCCAATTCACTAATCTTTATTGCTTTCTTAATTCTTGCAATTTCTTTATCATCTTTTATTGATCGGATATCCATTAACTCCTTAGAGACATCTACAAATTCTGCTACGCCCTCAAGCTGATTGTAAGTTTTTACTGGTAAAATTGATAGGTTTAATCCAACTTTCTTAAATTTACTAAGCTCCTTCTTAAGCACATCAATGATTTTATTTTCAATAGTTTTTACTTCAAACTTTACTTGCTTTCTGGCTGTTTTTTCTTCAAGCTTAGAGGTGTATAAAACAATGTCGTCGCGAGTTAATATTATAAATGAGCCTTCAAAAATCCCAGACTGTAAATCAGTTAAGTAAAAAAACATTTTATCAATAAACGGATAGTTCAAAATTACAATAGCATCTATCTTTTTACTCTCAAGAACCTCTCTGACTCTCTCAATATGGCCTCTCATAGCTATCAGCTCATTAAATTGTAATTGTAAATAATAATAGAGAGATATAATTTTTTATATGTAGTATAGTCAAGAAATGAACTCTTTAATATTTATATTTTCAGTTTTTATGCTATGAACATGAAATCTCGCTTGCATAAAAATTTAAATAATATCCCAATTTATTTAGTAAATGTATATTACCACCATCTGGGATAGAAGATGAGTTCTGATAGAATTAGAAAACGAATAAGGCAAATGTTTGACGAAATGTTCGAAGAAATAGAGAGAGAATTTAAAGAAATGTCCGAAGAGATTGATGAATTATCAAAAAGAGTATTCACTGAATACTTTATGGATGAAAAACCTATGTGGGATTATCATGAATCATGTTTAGAGGCTACTTGTGAAGTTAATGATACAGATGATCGGGTAGTTATAATTATTGATTTACCGTATGTTGAGAAAAAAGAAGATATTGAAATAAGTATCAAAGGAGATAAGCTAGAAGTTAACGCAAGATTTAAAGAACCAGTCAAGTTTAGAGGATGGGCTGGACGTCTTGGTGATGTTAGTTTCACGCATATAAAAAAGACAATTCCATTGCCTGAAAATATAAACCCCGAAGAAGCTAAAGCTAAATTTAGAAATGGTATGTTAATGATAGAAATTCCTAAAAAGCACAAAAAAGTTAGAATAAAAATTGAATAACTCACTGAATACTCTTATATTTTATTCCAATAAATGAAATATAATCTGCTATTTCTTCTGCTTTATCGGAGATTCTGCCCAGAAAAACTACTATCTCTTTAAGGATAATTTTAATTTCTGTATCTATATCCTCTGTCAGAATTTTCTTTATAACATCGAATTGAGCATCTCTAACCTGTTCCCTTAGTATCTCCACTTCTCCACTCCTTTTAAATGCCAAGTTTATGTCTTCCCATAAAGCTTTTTCCGCGTCAAACATAGTCTTAACGGTTTCTAATGTTTTCATTGCTAATTCCTTAATAGGTTTAATTAACGAACTTGGTACTTTAATCGGATATATCATTAAGTATCTAGCAAGCAATTCTGATCTATCTGCAACATCATCAATTAAGTCGAGAAGTTTAAATCTATCTTGACCGATATATGGCGGCATTGTTTCTCGAATTAGTATACATAACCGTCTTCTGAGGCTGTCAGCCTGATTCTCAAACTCAATAACCTTTTTAGCTTTTTCATGAAGTAGGTCATATTTGTTGTCGCAGAATGAATTAACAGCATCAACCAAATGCAGTACACTTTGGTAAGCGTATTCTGTGTGTATGTCAAACATTTTCTCCAAATCTAATTTTTTCTTAGTAGACATAACAACACCCAGAACTCTAATTTTAAATAATAAAATAGTATTTATTTTTAGTATGCTTGTTTCATTAATATTAATTTTGGCATTGTCCTTTTATATAGCATGGAGTATTGGAACGAATGATGAAACCATGGCAACACCCGTTGGGTGTGGTGCCCTAAATATAAATAGGGCCCTAATTTTAGGTGGATTTTTAGCAGTTTTGGGTGCTTTCCTTATGGGTAAAAGTGTAAGTGAAACCATAGGTGAAAGGCTATGGGAAGCAACTGTTTCTGAACTTGAAATTATAACAATTTTAATAGCTATGGCCATTTGGCTGACAATAGCTTCATATAGGAAGTTACCTGTCTCCACAACACATTCTATCGTAGGAACAATTATTGGACTTGCAATAATAACTACTGGTATAGAAACAATAAATATGAGCACCCTTATTTTTATTCTAACTGGTTGGTTTTTATCACCCATTTTAGGATTTGTATTGGCTTTCGTGTTTCATAAATTTCTGGTAATAACAATAATCCGTCGGTTTAAAGGCTTACGAGAAATAGAACGGTTTGAAAAAATAAGCTCTTACTTACTAGTTATTACAGTAAGTCTAACTGCTTTTAGCCGTGGTGCTAATGATGTAGCTAATGCCGTGGGTATCCTAAGCAAATTATATGGCATAAGTTTTCAGTATATGCTTCTTTGGGGAGGTATTGGAATGGCTGCTGGGCTATTGACCTTAGGTCGCCGTGTTGTTAGAACAGTTGGTATGGAAATCACGGAAATGAGACCATCAACAGCGTTTTCAGCCCAACTTTCTACAATGATGGTATTGTTCTTTGGTACCTACCTTGGCTATCCATTATCTGGAACGCAAATTCTTGTTGCTGCTATTATTGGAGTTGGTATTGTTGAAGGAAGAAAAGTAAAAAAGGAAACCGTAAGAGATATATTTTTCTCATGGTTTTTAACATTCCCCATATCAGCTATCTTTGCTATACTCTTATATACTGCAATAAGCGAGGTTCTTATATTCTTTACTTAACTTTAGAAGAATCTAATAAGTTATTTAGTCTATTTATCGCCTCTTGAAAGTTAGGATTTATCTCAAGAGCTTTCCGATAACATTTAATAGCAGAATCTTTATCATTAATAGCCTCATATGCTATACCTAAATCCGTCCATACTATTGGGATTTTTGAATTTAACGACAAAGCCTTATTAAATGCATCAATTGCATCTTTATATCGCTTCATTGCAATGTATGTCACACCAATATTACGCCATGCAATTGCATAATTAGGATTAAGTTCTAATGCCCTGAAGAAGCATTTAAGAGCATCATCATATCTTTTAAGTTTATAGTATGATTTCCCGAGATTTCTCCAAGCAGAGAAATTATTAGGAAAGTGTTCTATCTCCATTATGTAATATTTTATTGCTTTTTCATATTCACCTAAACAATGATAAGATTTTCCTAAATACGCAAAGACATCTTTCTTAAATTCGGGATTTAACTCTAGTACCTTATTAAAACAATCAATTGCCATCTGAAACTTTTCTATCTTATAATAAGTCCTTCCAAGACTGTACCATGAATATATGAAGTTGGGATCTATCTCTAATGCTCTTTTTATGCTTTCTACCGCTAAATCATATTTTTGAATTCGATAATAGCATAAACCAAGGGTGTTCCACGCAATCTTAAACATGGAATCTATCTTTAACGCTCTCTTTAAGCAGCGAATTGCCTGCTCATGTTGTTTATTTTTATAGTACGTTTTACCAAGACTGAACCATATTTTTTTATTATTTGGCGAGAGTTGAGCAGCCTTTGATAGGGCCTCAATTCCCTTTTCATACTCTCGTTCTCTATAATAAGTTAGACCTAACATTCTCAGTGCTACAACATTATCAGGCTTTGATTCTAATGCCTTCTTAAAGAAGTCTATTGCTGATTTATTATTTTTCCGAATATACTGGAGTATTCCTAGACCTACATATGCATACGAGAGTGATTCGTTCATCTCGAGAGCTTTAATGAAATATTCTTCAGCTTTTTCGAACTTGTTTGTATCTAAGAATAATTTGCCAAGAGATACAAGAATTTGAGGCATTTTTGGATTAAGAGAATATGCTTTTTCTAAAGCATAAAGGGCCTCATCATAGTTCTTTAATCCTATATAAGCTATTCCTAAGTTATACCACAACAACGGGGAATCAGGAGCTATCTCAAAAGCCTTCTTTATAACTTTTATCGCTCGGTTATACAGTTTTACCTTGATATATGTTTTTATGAGACTTATATATCCCTCAAGAAATCTTGGATTTATTGAAATTGCCTTATTGAGAGCATCGATAGCATCTTGATACCTTCTAAGATAGTAATATGAAAGTGCTAAGTTTCTCCAGACGTGATCAAAATTAGGATCTATCTCTAATGCCTTTTTATAGCACTTGATAGCTTCAACATAGTTTTTCATCTGGTGATACGTTCTGCCTAAACTATTCCATGCCGCAGCGAAATTTGGATTAGCAGTAATAGCCTCTTTAAAAGCTTTAATAGCATTCTCATAGTCGCCTATAGCATAATACGATAAACCCAAATTTCTCCACGCATTATAAAAGTTGGGATCTATTTCAATTGCCTTTTTCAAAAATTTAATCGCTTCGTCATATTTCCTTTGTTCATACATTATTAAACCTAGATAGTTCCAAGCATTTGTTAGTTCGGGATTAAATGAAACCGCACGCTTAAGAGCATCCTCCGCACGGCTTAATTCGCCAATTTGATAATATGTAATTCCTAAATTAACTAGTGCTTGCGAAAATGTTGGATGAACTTCTAGTGCCTTCTTAAATGATTCTATCGCCTTATTATATTCCTTCAAATAGTGATACGAAAGTCCAAGAATTCGCCAGCCAGGTGCAAACGTAGGATAATCCCTCAATAGCCTATTAAGATATATAACAGCATATTCGTACTTTCTACTCTTAAAAAATGCTAATGCTAAGTTTACTTTTACATCTTTATTATCAAGAAGATACTGTTGCGAGTAGATATAAACTCCATCTGGACTTTGGTTTATGGCCTTCATATAAAGCTCTTGAGCTCTTCCATGTCCTCCTCTTATGGAAAAAATC
>JAGGXT010000029.1 GCA_021162905.1 Candidatus Odinarchaeota archaeon
AAAACAAACTGGCAATTTACAATCACTTCAGAAAACTGTTGGGCTTAGATAAAGTTGGTGAAGAAGAGGTTCCTAGGTTGTTTAAGCTTGTGGATCGTATTAGGAATGCTATTGAGAGGATGTTGCAAAATGCGGCAGCAAAAATTATCCGAGATGGTATTGTTCTTTGGGATGGATCTCTAATAGGTGGAACTGTAGATACCCCTATGAAAGTTGTGGTAGAAAATATTGCGGCGGCTCATTCCAACGGTAATAGTGTTGTTGGTGTTTCTAAAAGAAGCTGGCTAAAAACAACCAGCGGGAAAAACAAAACTGCTATGGAAAAGAAACAAATAACATGAAGAGGTTATAGTTGTGACCAAGCTTCGAAAAGATATTTTCACTACTATTGAAGAATCTCTTGAAAATAGAGAAAATACTCTTAATATGTGGATTAACGAAGCATTCGAAGCAGTTAATTCATTGTTTCCTTCAAAAGAGAAATTTATTGAATATGTGAATTTGTTTAGAAATCCTCGTGATGCAGAACTATTCATAAGACTATGCCAATTTTACTTGATTACTAAAAAATACGTAAAGGTACCTTCCATTAAATTAATAATGATAATCTCCATAATTGAGCGTCTTGCCAGAAGAGAAAGAAAATATATTCCATTTCAAGACTGGGTATTCGGTCAAGACGAAAAATACAACGTTATTTATCAAATTATGAAAAAATAGATGTAAAAGCATTCAAGAAAATAATAGAATTTCTGAAAAAGACTATTATGCGGTGTTTGGTTCGCAACAAAATGTTGTAGATTTCTTTAAAAAATATGTTACTCTTGAAGATAAAATTAAGATAGTAAAATCTTTCAGGGTAAAGAAAACTAAGGTCGTGAAGCAATATAGTATATATGTCATGAGAAATCATCCTATGAGTTCAGTTAATAATATAGAGGAATTAAAGGAAAAATATGGGTTCTCCGTTTATGAAGCCTTTATGCCTTTATGTTATAACTGGAAATATTGTTGGATAGAATATTATAGTGAATGCTGCCCAAAAGCTGGCTGCAACTTTAAAGAAAACAAACAACTTCAAGAAGAAGTCCTAAACAAAGTTGTTAAATTAATATACCGTATGCGAAGTAATTTCATTCACAATGCCGAAATACCCCCTATAAGCGAAAAAGGTTCCGTTTCCACACCCGGGATAATTAGTAATAAATTATTTTTTGTTGAACTTACATCAGAAGAACTTCAGGAGATTTTTGAAAGAGCCTTTAAGAAATACTTTGATAAACTAACAGAGATGGAATCTGATAATAAAAAGACTTTATTATGAAAATTAATGGAAATGAACATATTATATTATCAGAATCACAATTTTCCCTTTTTGCCATGAAATAAAAAGGAAAGTGAATTTAAAGTCCATGTTTCTCCTTCTGCTGTTGTCATAAACTTCTCTTACACTTCACTAGAATTTCTCTTCCTTTCTCAATCGCTAATGCCACAAGTAGTCTATTCTCTTCCCTTTTTAAATCCAATTTGTCTTCTGTGTCTATCTTCACTTGACCTTCCTCTACCTTAACTTTTCCAAACAAAACCCAAAAAAGTATCCTGGAAACAGCTGTTAGCAATCCACAATCTTCAGAAAGAGTAAAATCAATTACTTCCTTAGCTTTTTCTCCGCCCTCACTAAACTTTGAATCTAAATCCTTCATAAATTCTGAAATTTCTCTCCATACCTCTCTACACTCTTCAAAACTCTACTTCTGCTTGTGGGATGGAATGAAGCAACGAATACACGCGATTATCCTCTATTTCATCACGAAACTGGATGATTACTCTCAGAGGCTTATCATAATCGTTTTTGATGACGCTTTCCAGACAATCTGCGATTTTATTTCATTCCCATCAATAAGGCCTGCCCATCCCTCGGAGGCTGATAGATTTTTATCGGAGCTCAAAAAAGTTGAAGACGCAAAGAAGGATGCTCCATATGTTGGAAAAACTAAGATAAATAACAAAACAATAGACAGAAATACTGTTTCCACACGTACACGAGTCTCTCTTATCATGATTTTCTCACCAAGCGTGCGAAAGAGCTGTCCTGAGTATAAAGGTCGAACATGGTCTTTCAATTATTTCTATTTCAGACCCCCTATATAAGCCGAACTCCAAGGTTCACCTTCCATTAATTCAACATAAGATATATTAGAGCGCGCTAGGAGTTTAAAAACGAGAAGAAATGTTGATAGAGTCAGCTTTCTATAAATTATCAGATTACTTTCAATCTGTAGAGTCACTTGGAGAGCTTTACGAGTCGCAACTATCATTTATATTTGCTGTCGCAATTTTCCAAGAATTTCAGGCTAGAGGTTTTTCCCACCTGCTACCCTACATTCAGGTCAACAGACCTTATCCAAGAAAACAGCAACGTAAGGCTGATATTTTTGTAAAGATCCCCGAAATCCAAGCTGCCTCCAGAAATTCTTCACAGATGGTCAGCTAGCGGCGTCTGTGAGGAAAACTGGATCGAGGTGAAGTTCTTTAGTTGGGCCGAGAGAGGGGAAAAAACCAGGGTCAAAACCCCGGAACCTTGGAGAAGTGTTGGAAGATTTGTTGAGGTTAAAGTTCTATGTAAGTGAGGGAGGGAAATACCTACTATTGGTATTTAACCGGAAGCCGCAGTATTACCTGCCTAGGCGGAATTATTTGAACTGCCTTTTAAAACCGGGAAGAGACTTGTGAAAATCGATTTTTCAAAGGAGCCTAAGACAGTAATCAACTCAATTTGCGATGAAAATTTAAGGAGCATGGTAAACGGGAAAACTATAGAATTTGACCTTCAAAAGTTTTCAATTGAACCGAGGTGGTAAAAGGATTGCTAACCTCACCTGTATTTGAGCCGCTGAAAAGGAGCATGAAAAGCGGCACCGCCGTCTCTGAACCAGAGTATTTCTTTTATCTCCTTAGAATCTTGGAATTTTATTAATTTTTTAGTGTGTGCGCATTAAAGTAGTTTAAAAATCAAGTTTCCTCGATAACTCTCCACTTCTTGTAGGGAAAGCCGTAAGACTGTGATAATGCCTCGGCTTCATCACTTGCCTTCAAAGGCACAATAAAAGCATTTTTCAACCATCCACCGTGACCGCGCGCTAAAAACCAATAGCAAACTACATTTTAGCAATATTAGCGCCACTAAACCTTTGGATGTTGGTTATTGCCAAAAGAAGAGGTATGCTGCTGATAAAGACACATGTAACGGTTTTGAACCGGATTTAGCGCGCGTTAAAAGGGGGATGATAGATGAGTGAATCAAAATATAAGTTGGATGAGAGAGATTTGGA
>JAGGXT010000365.1 GCA_021162905.1 Candidatus Odinarchaeota archaeon
ATCTGAAATATTAACTTCGAAGAAAATATTTCCATGGATGTAATACTCATTTGGTCCGTTAATTTCAATAGTAGGTAATGTATTATCCACGATAATCCAAGTTTCGTTGGTATATATGTTACCAAGAATATCTGAAGCGATTAATTTAATGGTATGTTTTCCATCAATAAGTGAACTTGTATCCCATTTATATGTAGATGTACCAGTAATGTCATAACTTGCGTTATCTATAATTAAAGTTACTGCTTTAATTTTAGTATAAGTGGTAGAGATGCTCCATGAAATATAATATACGCCTTTTATTACTTCACCTTGTGTTGGTGAAAGAATATCAATCTTTATGGCTCTTTCAACATTGTTTATTGCATGTCCTTCGATGTCCAAGCTTTCTATACTTTGAGGATACGGCTCGGTATCGCCAGGAATGTATATTTTTAGAGAGGGATCCCCGAAAAGAACATATTGAACTGATAAGCCCCCGTACATTGGATATCTAATAACGCTATAATATGAGAGGACGCTATCGTCATATCCAATGTGATCTGAAACTGAGCCAGTATAATAATTATAACTTACCTTAAGTACAGCATTTTGATAAGCCTCTCCTAAAGATTTTCCTTGGTAGAGTTCCTTGAGTATTTCTGCAGTAACATATCCATACCCAAAATATAATGTCCTAATGTTTGCAAAGGCGGCAACAGCTCCGTGATTCAACATAATTCTGGGTACTTGACTGGACCCAAGAAGACATGCCATAAAAACTGCAACGGTACTATGAAGGTTATCTAATCTTAAATCAAACTCAGTGCCCCATATTTCTCGTAATATTTTGTCCCATGGATTAACTATACCATCATTGTCTGCATCTGGAGAGTCTGGAGACCCTCCTGATTCATAGGTTCTCCAAGCTGTGTCATTATATGCGACACTAAGAACACCTGGACCCCATGGCATATAGTTCCAATAATTATATCCTTGTCCTCCATGATCTGCATAGTACCAAACTAGAACACCTTCATTTAATGAGGAAATTATTTCATCTTCTCCTATATGAAATTCCATATCATACATGGCCGTAGATGTCATCTGATAATCATCCACAGTGTAGTTTACTCCAAAATTATCGATTATCCACCATCCTACATGATATGCTATAAGTGATTCCATTATCTTGTTCTTCCCAGCATTGTTGTGAATTATTGCATCATAAGCTATTATTCTGTTTATTATTCCCGAAGCTTCACTAGCAGTATCGGCTGGAATTCTACCAGGATATGTCCCTCCCAATATGGCTCTTTCTAAAAGTGGTGGAATCTCTTCTTGAGGTGCGATAATTACTGCATAATCTGTTGATGCCGCTGCTAGCCCATAGGAATTAATCCATTCAAAGAAACTATTGCTTATTTTAGTCATCCAGTAGAATTGTGGATATTTGAATTCTTTGACTTCATAGGAAAACTCTAAATACTCAGAATACCACAATCGTCCCCAAGTAGCTTCATTGAGATTCATAACTTTCTTTCCTAAGTCATTTAAGTTTAATATTAAAACAGGACTACTATGGTATGTTGCTAATAATGTTGCTGGTGCGAATAATCCATTTTCACTAAGAGCTATGATGACATCACGCTTATCACTGTTCGCACGAATTGTGGAAATTAGATCTTGCATTGAGAATATTCCAGTCACGTCTTTTCCTTTTTCTAATAAAGTATTCATAATATTTGAGGATGTTAGACTATATGGATCAACAAGATATACCTCATTTACATCAAGCGCATCAAGAGCATTCATTATGGAATCTGGTATGTTATCTCTTTCTATGAAAAGTAATGGAGAATTTAATAGAGATGCTAACACAGCAGCGTTAGATGCCGTTTCAATAATTTTATTATTTAGCTTACTTGTCTTTATTAAATAGTTTACCTTAAATGATACAGTTTTATTCATAAGGTAGTCACTAGGGTTGCAATAGACAATAATTGTCCACTTGCCTGCTGCAGGATATTTCACATTTATGTAGTGGTCATTGAATGATTCTGTATCGTAAATATTTCCAAATATCCAGTTACCTTCTGGATCTATTAGACCTATCCGCATATAGTAATAGAAATCATCATTGTCCATATCTAACCATGCATGCAATTCGGTAGCGTTTTCGGGAACTTCAATAGTAAATCTTTGGGTTGCTTTATATAGTTCAATTTTTGCAAATACGGCAATTGTTAAATCGTCGGAGATATCCTTCAGCTCAAACCTAATTTTATAAATTCCTGACTGATTATTTAACCATAAAAGCATATCATCATAGCCAATATCGTAGTCACACCAATCTCTAGCATAACTTGGTGCAAAAGAATAGTCTACGATATTGCCTTGGGGGTCTTCTAAGTAAATCGCTAATGTATCTTGTGAGTTATAAGTCTCATTTGTATAAATATATGGTATTATATAGCCCACATCATTTCCTACATAGAAAGAATACTCGCTTTGTGGATTATCTTTATTTAATTCAATTGCGTCATAATAATTAATTTCATCAATCCCAAATCCCCAGTCAGTTATAGACGAGTCTGAATCAAGTACTATATGTATAGTGCTTCCTGGAATATATGGTGTCCAAACATCTGTAAAGTGTCCCGTATATGACGCAATGAGTTCCCAATCCTCATTATACACATAAACATAGTCAAAACCTTGTTCTACGTCTATTCTATCAAAATGAACACGCATAGCACCTGCATGGCTTCTATGAATATCGTATATAAGATACTGATTATTATCATAGGGGTGTGGGCTTTCATATAAATAATCAAGTGATGATTCACCATGCCACCAACCCCCGTATATATATTCCTCTTCAATGTAGTTATCCCATGTTACATTATAGAATGTACCACTAAATAGTCCTTCTTGAATATTTTCACTATTGCTTAAATCTATTGGTGCTAGTACAGCTGTATTGGAGTATTTCCAATTA
Organism: Candidatus Odinarchaeota archaeon; assembly: GCA_021162905.1. Next base: position 2,981 of record JAGGXT010000365.1, read on the forward strand.
CGTATTGCTATATCTTTCGAAAGTTCGAAAATGTTTTTTGAATCATATACGAAAATCTGTTCTTCATTGAACATTGAAGCTATATCATTCTTAGCTGAATCATCAAATGTTCCAACTAAATTAATATATGTTTGACCTGGCCATCGATTTAAGTATAAAGTCCAGTCTTCAATAAAGTATTTTTCAGAAGATGATGTTCCGTAGAGTATAGGTGATACATAAAGAGTCCCTTGACTATCTCTAAAAATGCTGTTTGGCACGAATAAAAGATATGCAAAATCATCAAGCAATGACAATTTATCTTCTTTTATGAATGTAATTTGCTTAAGATATCTTTTATTTTCCGGATAAGTATTGTCTGTATGTATATCACTTAATCTTTCTTTGTTTATTTTGCCTTTGGCGTTGTTAAAATTTGATTTAAATTGGATTTTATGTATGCTGTCCGCGAATTGAATACTAAATGAGAAAGAACTACTAGCTATTAACAAAATTATAAGAGCTACAGCAAATATCTGCCACAAAATTACCTTTTTTCTTACCTTCCTTTTATTTATCAATTTTTCATCACCTAAAAAATTGGAGAAGAATGCCTTGTGTTTTTAAATGTTTTGAGTGTAATAATACCAAGTGCTCTAAGACGCTGAGATGGGATTTAAGACGAATAGAAAAATACACTATTAGTAACATTTTTTATACTTTCGTATTTAAGTGTGAAAAATTATTACTCACTTAAGATAACGATTGGGTGTATAGAAATCTAAAATAATCGCATATTATTCATTAAAGTGAATATGGAAAGGCTTTATGATAAAGAATTACATAAAAATTATAGATAGAGAAAAAAAATTATTCAATCAAGTTTATCGATTTCATCAAAGACTGTTTTCATGAACTTAAGCATTCTGAAGTATTGCTTGAAAATCCTTCTATATGTTTTACATTTTTCGCTTGGCGTGGCTTCACTTGGGCTTAAAGATTCTCTTACTCTCTTTATATCATTCCAGGTTATCTCATTGATTCCTATTTTTGCCATGAGTGCCGTACCAAGTGATGAAAGCTGGCCATGAAAAATTTCTTGGTTTTTGCATAGAACATCAGTTACCAATTCTGAGAAATGTTTAACACATTCAACATTCAGACCGTAAACTTTTTCAGATAAACTAATTCGGCTTTCCTCCAGAGATTTAAAAACGAGATTTATTGCGAAAGCGTATCCAAGCAAACTTCCAGCAAATAAATCAATATTTGTTGATGATGCATCAAATCCTCCAATCATCCCTTTTAACTTGGGGTAACATTCGGAATACTCATCAACGATAAATGGGAAGCCGATCATTTTTACTACTTTCTCTTGAAATATCCTCTTCTTTTCTATTTCTTCGTTGTAGTTAACATTATAGGTTTTCTGAAGCCATGATAAGTATTCCTCGAGCGGTGGTAGCTCGCTTCCCATTATATAGAGATTGGGATACGCATGCAAACTTAAGTGATAATGGAAGCTACCATGGGGCGAATCTGATACAACACCAGCATAGGATGGAGTCATATAGCTTACGAAAGTGTCTGAGTTATTTAATAAACACGCACCTAAACAAGTAGCAGCTGTATCTGTTGAACCTATTACAATAGGAATGTCATAGTTTAATCCGAGAGTTTCTTTGATTTCAGAACTTAAGTTTCCTACAGTAGTTGCTGGTTCTACAAGATCTGGCAGTTTTTCTGTATCGATTTCCAACATATTGATCAGTAAGTCATCCCATGTTAATGTTTTTTTATTAAGCAATCCCCATTCGAATGCTGTTGTTTTATCAATCACAACTTTTCCAGTTAGACTTTTAACGATATAACTTATTAAGTCGAGGAGATATTTTGTGTTTTGATAGGTGATTTTTCTATGTTCTTTTACGTGAAGAATCCTTGCTATATTTAGTTTTGGCGATGGTATGTTTCCGACGTGGTCTAGCCAAAATTCTAAATCCATTCTCATGAGCTCTTCGATCAGATCATAATCTTGAAAACCTCTAGTTATAATGGGCTCTCCTAAAATTTTGTCCCTGGAGTGAAGAATGAGAGATGATGGATAGCATGATATTCCAATTGCAGAGATTTTATAATTTCTCAGTTTGGAGATTAGATCTTTTAAGATTTGAATTACATTTGATAATACATTCTCAGGTGATATTGGAAATGAGCTAGATTTTTTTAGTTCCGTAATAATTTTCATTTGTTCATCTAAAACTGTTGCAGATATTGCATTCTTACTTATTGATAATCCGATACTACAATGTTTCATTTTTATCACATCAAATCTATAAGACATTAGAAACATTAGCTATTAATTAACTGAGCATCTCTGATAATTTTTGTGTAGATAGATAATTAATAATAATCTCTCGTTGTATTAGCAATTTCTACCTTCTCTGACTAGCTCAACTGCTGTTTTCTCTGAGATTATTTTAAATGGGAGAAGGCCTCTTTTTCTTCGCTCTCTGAAAACTTTCAGAGCATCTTCTTGTATCTCTAATTCCATACCGCTAGCCAATTCACTTCCCTCAATTACGGATAAAAGTAGACCTTCTATAAGAGATTTAAGATTTTCTCCTTCTTCTATTGCTATTATTTTTGCTTTTTTCCAAATATCCTTTCTAATTCGAACACTTGTAATTTTATCATCCCTTGAAGTCATAGAGATCATCCATTAAAAATGTATTACAAGTAGTATATATAATTATAAAAAATCTATCTTTTTATGATACTTTCCAG
>JAGGXT010000174.1 GCA_021162905.1 Candidatus Odinarchaeota archaeon
AAGTAGTGCTGGTAGAGGGTTTGGAGCACTAAACATTACTAAAATTGAAATATCAGACAAAATAAGTCCAAAAATACCAAGAAGTTTCATTGAAATAATTGATAAAATAAATAAATTAAATGAAAAGAACAATGTTGAGCCCCAAAATCTTAAAGAGCTTTTTGAAAAGCTTGTAAAGAAAACTGTTGAGTTTGCAGGTAACGTGTTTGGAAAAGTTGATCACATAACGAAAATGCCAGAAATACCATCTTTAGATCCAGACTTCACCTATTTTAGGCTTGAAGTGATCCCATGTTTTAAATCTCGCCTAGAAGTTCTTTATGCAATAGGTAATGCTACACTAAAGCAGGAATGGAAAAAAATAGCCGGGATGAACAGAAAAGGGTCTGGAAGGTTTCTTCACACATGGATACTTGGACTACCAAGGGAGCAAAAAGAGCGTGGTTATATATCTGGGACTGAGAGGAGGCAGTCAGCCATCAGGATGACCGTGAAGAGATATGCATCAAAATACTTCATAGTTCTTTACGGATTCTTATCAAAAGATTGGCCAAAGGATCTAAAACATGTAGGTGAAATTAAACGTCAAGGTAAAACTCGTAAGCTTGAAAGCGATATTAAAGTTGAAGATGCTAATATTCGGGCAGCATTTGACTATGCCTTTAGTACTATGTTAAAAATACTTGGAAAGTATTGTGGGAGGAATTAAGTTGAGAAATTTATGGTCGCATCTTTGTTTAAAGGGATACGAATTAATGAAAATGAAAGGTGAGTCGTCTAACGACTTTGAGGGAAAGAAGAGGGAATTACTTGAGGAAATTGTGTTAATGGCTAATAGTAGTTTTAATCATAACAGGGATAGGATACTGGAAATGTTGGAAGAAGTGAAAAAAGCCTTACTGAGTAGTGGTTATGAGGTTAAGGTGGTTAAGGCTAAACTTAAGTCTAGAGGGCTTTTCGGTGCTAGTTCAAGTTTTGGTGTTATACCCTTTGAAGTTGGTTTAATATTTGATCCTCTGCTTAACGTTCCCTTTATTCCTGGATCTTCAATTAAAGGTGCTGTAAGGGTAGCATACTATGATCTCTGTAAAGATAAAGGACTAAATGAAGAGAAGTGCAAGCAAATATGTGAAAGAATATTTGGCGGAGAGAAAAGCGGCATAAGTCTAGTCGGATTTACTGACGCGTACCCTGTCGAAGCAGGTAAAAAAGGATACATACTTTATCCTGACGTTATGACACCACACTACAAAGACGTAAAAAGCGAATTAGATCTTAAACTAACTCCAATTATACATCTAACAGTTGCTCCAAACACGATGTTTCAGTTTTACGTCTTTTACAAAAAGAAACGAGGAAATAGACATTTTAAGATCGAATCAGATATTGATTTTTTCAATATTTCTAATATTCGTGCAGAAACTCTAGGTTTTCTTGATCTTGCTGTTCTTTACGCGCTTGGACTTGGCATTGGAGCAAAAACTAGGATTGGCTATTCAAGTTTTGATATCGTCAAATATGAAGTAGTTAAGGGGTGAATGACGTGGAAATCGAAGAAATTTACTTTTTAAAGGCTGCATCACTTCTTCACGATCCTCCTGATAAAGCTTGGATAGTGAGCAGGCAAATTAAAGCGCCCAAAGATCCTAAAAGTCGAAAAGCTCATGAAAGAGAAGCTTACTGGATTGCAAGTGGAGATGTTAATGTTCTAGGCATACTCAGAGGCACTGTCCTTGAAAGTGCAATTGGCCTCCTTATGCATGAAAAGGTTAAGCTTGCTGACAGGCTTGCTTCTGGCATTGATAGACAATTGATTGGCATATTAGTTGGAGAAGAAACTGGCAGATTACCGTACCGAGAGGTTAAACTTAAGAATATTTTTGACCCAAAATTTGAAATCTTCCCTATATCTCCTCCGGAAAGAAATTCTGTAAAAGAGTTTATGAAAAGTTTAAGAAGCATTTTGCTGGGTGTTAAAGACCCGCTTCTTGCTTGGCATGTTTTGTACGCATCATATGAAGCCCTATGGATCGATAATAATTTACCTGTTGGTCCATCTGACACACGTATTCCAACACATAACGTCTTCGACCATTCCTACTCTACTGCAGCAATTTCAAACTGGTTTTTAGATTCTGATGCACCGAATGGCATTTTACTTATGATAGATTTGGCTGGAGTTCAAAACTTCATTTCAACTTCGAGAAAACTAAGAGATCTATGGGCCTCAAGTTACATGGTCTCAGCTCTAGCATGGAGACTTGCATGGGAATTTGTAGAGAAGTTAGGCCCAGACGTGCTTCTAATGCCGACATGTAGACATAATTCGTTTTATTATTGCTCTCTTCTTTCACTACTAAAGGAAAAGGGCGCTGATAACTATGTAATAGATAATTTAAAGAAGATAGCAAAGAAAATGGCCGGATATGATCCGGATGATGACATTTACCCTAGATTTGCCATAATCCCTGGAACATTAACGCTTATACTACCTCATTACAAAATTTTAAGTAAAATTTTGGGTAAAGATGTAGGAGATTCTACTAAGCTAGAGAAATTTATACGGGACAAATATGTTGAAATATGGAAATCTGTATATGAAACGTTTTGCCAAGGAAGTCAACATGTTGAAAGTGATTTGGATAAATTCATTTTTGAGATAGCTAAGCAGTTAGAAAAGTATGAGAAGTACGGTTTTTCGAGCACTCCTCCAATAAGCATGAGAATAGTAATTGTAGACGTTGAAGAAATTAAAAATCATAAGATATCGCGAGACATCAAGTGTGAAGACCCGTTTCTTTACCATTGCATGTTAAAGGAAATTCAAAACAGAATTGTCAATGAGAAAATATTTAGGTTTGCCCCGTTCTCTAAGTTAAAACTCTCCGAACTTACTGAAAACATTTACGCAAGAAAC
>JAGGXT010000151.1 GCA_021162905.1 Candidatus Odinarchaeota archaeon
ACCTTAATATATGTGACTTTCTAATTGTTCGTAGGTCATGAGATGATATTACCTTATCTGAACGATGATGACCTGGGCTCTGCTGAGTGGCCTCTTTCTCTTTCTTATTAAGAAATAAGGAAATACCTAAGCTCTAACATTTTAGATTCTTCTTAGCTCTAAAAAAGTAATTTATAAGAAGAAGGATAGATCCTACGGGAATTATTGCTATGGGAGACAAAAGGATCGATTCAATAGAAGGATGAGAAACATTGTAAATACTAATACTAATAAGTATTACCAGGATGTTTAATATTCTTTTGTTTACAAGACCTATAAATGTTTTTGTGCAATTCCTCTACCTCTAATTATTATTCGCACTTCTAAAAACTTTTCATCTACTCTCTCACTCTGGTTATGGCAAAATCTCTGGATATAACAAGAAAAAACCTTCTATCTGAATCATAATAACTATGTTCCACTGAGCACTTTAATAATTAACTCACCTTTTTCTCTAACAGGCTTAAAAAGTACTATATTCTCGTTCTTTTTATTTGCGTTCTTGTTTTGCTTTTGGTGAAAAATATGTTTGACGATGACGACTTCCCCTGTGATGGGATACCAAAGCCAGTTCCAACTCCCTGGTAGATCGGGTCCCCCTTCTTCTTTTTTTGTTTAAAAGAAGTCAGTAAGAGAGACTTGCCTTCTTTCGGTTTTTAGATCAGATTCTGTAACTCCAAATGCTGAGAGAATCCTTAATGCCACAGGGATTATTTGTTTATTAATATAATAGTCTATGTCTACTTCATCATATTTCGCAAACTGATATGGTTTGGCTCTTTCTGCAAGTATTCCACTACCCTTAGTTATAACAAAACCAATTTGGGCTCCTGGCCCGACATGGTATCCTTTTTCCTCTAGAATTCTTGCGGCTGTTATATGAGGGGCCCTTGCTTTGTATTCCTCTAATGATTTGGATAGGGTTTTCCAAATTACTAATTTATCATATGGAATCTTTCTTTCTTGTAGATCCTTTATGACCTTCCTGACATATTTTATAGCACCATCAACATTCTCGTTCTCCAGTATGTATCGTAAAATTTCTTCTTGCACTTCTCTTGCTATTTCTGCCCAGTCTCCTCTTACTACCTCGAATCCTGTAATTTCAAGAAGACCATTTGTGTCTATTCCTGCGTATCTTTTCTTTGCCTCTGTAAAGAAGATGGCTTTAAATATTCTATCAGCTTTTATGTCCAATCCTAATTCACTTTCAACCATTTCTTCAAATTTCTTTATTTTTTCTGGGTCATACTCCAGGAAAAGGCTATCGGTATCACCATAGTAAACCTTTAGTCCGAGTTTTTCAGCAATTTCTTTCGCTGTTAATATGGTTTGCCTACCCCATGCAGTTGTTGCTTCTGCGACAGGTTTCATATACCACCTAGCACCAGTCCACCCAGCATATCCATATGTGGCATTGGCAATTACTTTAATTGCTAATTGTCTATTATTCAATAATTTATATTCTACACTCCCCTCTTGCAAACTCTTCATTTTTTCTCTTATTTCCTTACGTGCAGATAAAAGTTTACTTAGAGCTTTCTTATATAAGCCAGGTGGCTCTTTTCTGAATCTATGCCCAAATTCAGGGCATATCCAAACCTCATTTCGATCTATTTCTTCATAAGGAGGTACATAGGTATCTGGTCCTATATTGTATTTAATAATGATTGATGGATACATTGACGCAAAGTCCATATATACAACATTTTTATGTAATCCTTTTTTAGGTTCAAAAACTAGAGCACCTGGATATGTTTCATGAGCTCTTTCTATTCTATTAGGCACTAGCTCATTTTCCTTAAACGCTTGGCGCATTAGATACCATTCAACTCTAAATCCAACAGATGCAGCTAATATTTGGTCGGGAGTTAAGCCAACAAGTCTAGAAAGTTCTACTATAAATGGTAATGCCAATTCAGCTATTTTTAATGTACTAACAACATCATCTTTTGCATATTCTAATAATAGTGGACGTTTTGTATTGTCATCCCAGTAATCAGCAATTTCTGATTGAGGTATAATTATCCTCTCTTTTTTTGACATAACGCCTAGGTATTCAGCTACATTTTTTAATGTCTTAACTTTAACCTCATACAGTCCTTCTGCATAGTCAAGTAAATCTATATTAGCCCTACCAGATATGCTCTGATGCCCATAAACACTTGGATGCGGTGTCCCTCCTTTTCTATCAACTATAAGGCGTACCTTGTTAATTTTAGCTCTTTCAACCAAATATATCCAATCAAATCGATTACTATTATATCCAACGATTATATCAGGATTGTATTCTTGTATATACTTAACAAACTCTTCGATTATCTTCTTGTCATCTTTATCTTCGTTAACAGTAAAAAGTTTAACATCACCATCAGAAGTTGCTACCGCGATAATAATAATCGGGTCTCGTTTTGGATCGGGAGTACCTATTTTACTGTATGTTTCAATATCAAATGCTAATATCTTAACATTAGGAATTGCTTCCTTTTTAATCTCTCTGGGCCGCTCATTTGCTATATATACGCCATCTACCTTATACTTTTCCCATGCTGGGCCCTTTAATTGAGTTGCATCAACAATGTACCATCGACATGGATATATGTCATTATCTATTAGATATCTCATGTAAAATCTAATATCTGCCTCTAAATACATATCTACATCAGGAAATTTCTTAACGGTATCTCTTAAGTTGGGAACCAAATTTGGATTTAAACAAGTGACCTTTATTACTTTGACTTTTTTCCCAAGAAAACTTTTTTCAACAATCTCTGTTGCTTTAACACCGTTTAATTTTCTTATCTTTATTTGCAAAGTTTCTAGGTCAGCACCTTCGCGCGGTACTACGTAAAAATAAGGTCGAAACGAGCCATCTAATATTATAACTCTCTCGTTTTTGTCTGTTATTGCCCACATCTCTACGTACGGTACACCATCAATTATTGTATATGCTACATCTAATGGCCAAAAAATTATCTCTGGCATAGTAATCCCTATACAAAATAAGAAGATTTATGTAATATATTTTACTTAAGTTTTGAATTTTGTCGGGATAAAATGAAGCAAAAAATAATAAATAATAATTATATCCAATCTGCAGTCTCTAACTTTGTTGGAAGATATTCTTGTGTCAGGAATCTAAATCCATGAGAAGCTAATGCTTGTATTTCGGCTTTTTCTTTGTTTCTTAACATAAGCTCTAGTTCTTTTAGCCATCTTTTTCTTTTCCGCATAAATGGTTCGTTCTTAAGAAGCTTTCCAATTCTGTAGTCGGATTTTGTCAATTTCAGTCTCGCCGCTTTAGGAATCTTATACTTATCTAGATCAGAGGGCAGAACTCCTAACCATTTAATATCTGGTGTTGCTAAGAATACAGTCTCATAACTTAGCCTCTTAGAACCTATTGAATAGACTAAAAGTATTTTCATTCCATATGGATCGCTATCCACAAGCCCTAAAACAGGGATTTTTAACTCTCTAACAAGCTTCTTAACAAACATCCTAGTTGCAATATCTGGTTGCCCCTTACCAGTAACAATAATTGAAGGATACTTGTTATAAAATCTATCTTCTGCGAGTCTCAAAAAGGCAGCATCTTTCTCCACTAAGAGAATAAACTCAGCATCACTCTCAATATCAGTAATCGTATCTATAAAGGGTGTAATAGCTTTACCTCCAGTTCCTTGTTTGGTACAGTCTATTAAATCTCCCCCTTCTCTAAATCTAAGCCTTCCAACAACTGCTCCCTTCGCAGCAGCTACTACATGTAAAGAATCTCTTGTAGTATTTAACATAGCCGCTATATCTTCTAAAGCATCATCACTCTTATCCTGCTCTCTGAACAATGCTGGATCATTATAAAAAACTTCTCTTTTGGTGGCATGTATATTTTCCTCTAATAGAAAATGAACAAGCTCCAGAATTCTCATAGTAATAGCTGCATCTCTCCCAGATTTTAAAGATAAAAGATTTCTGGTAAATCTCCTTTCTCCTAATAGCAACAAATCATTTTCTGGATCATATATAACGTTATCTGCTGTTCTTGTGGGAATTTTGAAGTGTGGATCTTCTCCCTTTAGGATTTGTTGTGTTATAAGATTAGCTAGCTTATGTATCTTTTTATGCAATTCATCAGCTGGTAGCTCTCTTACTACATGTACACCCTCTGGGAGGACAATTTTCTTTTTCCTTATTGGTCTTATCTTTCTAACATTTTTCAACCATTTCCCCTTTGCAATTTTCAATTTTTGCTTTTTGCTAGGGGGCATAAGCATCACTCCACCTTAATCTTATTTATTAAAATTTCCTTCAGAAGTTGATCATTAACGTATTCTCTTTTTATTCTTTTTTGAGTTTTATTTATCTGGACTAATGATTTTACAAATTTGTCAATTAATCTAGATAGTATTGAAAAACGCTTTTCTGCAAATTCCTTTCTTTTAAGATGTGAAAGATAATGCCTTAGTTCTCTAGCACATTCTTGTATCCCTAGTTTTATTTCTCTTCTTATTTCAGGTATGTCTGCAACATATTCTTTTCCTGCTGTTTTGTAAGGAATTTTTGTACTACATATATGGACTATTATCGCCAGTGGAGCATCTCTTCCGATCATGTAATCACTCCAGTTTATATCCTCTTTGATAACACTCATTGCGACATCATTAGCTTCATCATAAAGCAATGGAATCCTATTTGCGAATCTGAATAGCAAATATTTTCCATCGCTTGCTGGTGGTATTTTACCACCGTATGCTAGTCCAACTTCAACTATAAATGGATGACCCATGTATGATTTTGGAGGACGCTGCACCACTTTTGCCTTCTCAGGCTGCAGTTCTTTTTCTATTCCTTTTAATAAAATTTCTTCTCCCAATGGACTTAAGCTCTCTGCTGTTGGTGGCAAGAATTTAAAGCTCTTCATTTCGACAACCATTTTTCTTTTCTCTTTATCGGTTAACTTTTTTGGATTTTTCTCGGGATCCAAGCCACAATGTTTTATAAAGTCTAAGGCTTTTTTACGGCCTACTCTGTGAAAATTCTCCATCATAAATTTTACAAGGTTTTTTGCTTTTGTAGCCTTTATCATTCTATTCAAGGTTTCTATGTCTACACCATATGGATGGGGCTTTATCTCTTTTGGTTTTGAAGGTAGGGCAGTAGTTGTTCTTCGAAAGAAATAAAGAACCCCATCAGGATCTATGAAAGTGATGTTTGCGTAAGGAGCCACAATCCCAGTATTTTTGAAATATTGAATTACCTTAGACTTGGCTCTCATCCAATCTCCAACTATTTGAAATGATACTATAGTTCCCCTCCAGTTATCTTTGAGAGTAATTTCTTTTTTCTTCAGAATGATTGGCTCATTTTTCTGAATATCTATCTTCAGAAGAAAGTAGTGAGCCTTTTTTCCATCAACACCCGTTATAACTTTTAAAGGCTTCCCTGTAGTAATTTGCCCATACATTATTGCCATTTTTCCACCGAGGCCAAAAGTACCTCTGGATTGCTTTAAAGTATACTTTGTTCCCACTAACAACTTGGCAAATGCTTTAGGAACCACCTTTTCAGGAACCCCTATTCCATTATCGGCAACATAAATCTGATATATATTTCCTTCTACAGACCTTACCCAAACTAAGATCTCAGGTAGAATACCTCCCTCCTCACAAGCATCTAGCGAATTTTCTACCATTTCTCTTATTGCAGTATAAATAGCACGCGCTGGATTATCAAAACCAGCAATAGACTTATTTCTTCTAAACCACTCAGCAGGTGAAATCTCCTTATATTTACTAACACTACTCATCAGAAGTCCCCTCCTCTTCTTCCTCCTCAGTAAAGGTATATTCTTCCTCTGGAAGGAATTCCGTCTTAGCGATTTCTCTTTCTTCTGGTAAACCTTCCATTAAATGTTTTAGTAGTCGATTATATAATCTTAGAAATTTTTGTAAATCTGCTACCTCATCGTCGATCTCTGCAAACTTTTCAACATGTCTAAGTCCCTTTCTAATGACTTTAAGATCATCTTTAACTAATATGTTTAAATTGGCTAGTAAGTTAATCCTATCGCTTCCATTTAGAGACTTGACTAATCCCTCTAAGAACATTCTCTCAGCTGGATCTTTTATACGCTTATGCATAGCATTAAGATATTTTTTTATCTTATTAGCAGCATTTTGGGGGTTTTCCATAATCAATTGTGCAATATCTTTGGGTGTTAACTTTACCATAAAAAGCATCCCCATTATATTTTTTACTAATTATTTTTGGTACATTTCTTATTTGAGTATGCAATTATAAGCATTTCTAATGTGCCATTTAAGAACACATTATTTAACTAATATTTATTTCGTGAAGAAAATTATAGATTCTCTCCACATTTATATGTTGTCAAGTATTTAATCTCGGAAAAATTCGATATTCATTATAAGTACTTTTAGTGCTTTACAATAATAATTAGATTAATTAGTATTTTAAAGTTTTTTAATTAGGATAGGAGCCTTATCGTGAAGGATTACCAATTGAAACTTATTTTTTAACTTATTCTTAACGAACTGAAAGTCTCTTGATTTGTCATGCGACTCAAGAATTATATGAACAATGTCGATTTTCTCTTCTTTTTTCAATTTAGAACCATCTATGAATGCGAATCCTTTATTGTTCACTACGAAAAACTGCTCTTTTGATGTTGATTGTAAACTTAAGTTTATGAGATCATTAGATAGATCCTTTTTAGCAATGTCTATTAATAGATTTTTCAGCTTCTGGGAATTTAAAATCCCAGTGACGGTATTTTTAGATATCTTAAGATTACCAAGAGCTCTTAATTCTTTTTCTAGCTCAATATTTATTTTTGCAAGAACCTCAAATTCACCTTTTTCGAAATAATTGATTATTTCGGCGAATAAGGGATATACAGATTCTGGAGGGACTATCACACGCATTATATTATCAATATAAATCCAAGGTCTTTCATCTATCCATGTAGTGTCTGGCATCTTCTCAGCACTAATTATACTCCGCAAGTTATTTTCCTCTATAAACTTGTTATAGTTTTCCATCCAATATGTTGTCATCAGATAGCACCTATGTGCTTGTTTCTTAATAATGTGATAATATGTTTTTTTAAATTTTTTAACCTAAACTTATGTAAAATGTTATGTAAAGTAAGATATTTTTCATCATTATTCGCCTTCCGAAACAGTTAAATATTTTGTGAGTATTTGTGAGTATTGAGGCAGCGTCCGAATGTGGTGGGAGTAAAGCACCGAAAGGACATTGCGGTGTGAAAGGACGTTGTGATATGGGGCTTGCGGGGTTACCCTGAACCGGGTCAAGACCGATGACTTGCTCCCCATGAACCCAGAGGGAGCTGAGGCTGATGAGGCCCAAGGTGGATGTTCGCTCACCAATGCGGACATCCGCTGAACCCCATTTGCTTATAACTAATCTAAAAATACCTAACCACTCTCATCTTAGAGCTTCTCTTTACACATTTTACTGTTTTTAGATATTAGGATTATAACTATATCATTAACGTTTGTTCCAGTATAGCCAGTATATATTAAGGAGTTTAGTTGTTTGAGAGCCGTGTAGGAATCATTATTAGATAAGTAATCTTGTAAGTTAAAGTTTAGTTCCATTGCTTTCCTTTTGGTCAAGCAGTCACATATAGCTCCAGCAGCATCTGTCGGTCCATCTATACCGTCTGTACCAAAAGATGAAACAATAACTGGAATATACGGATCCATTTCATTTAAAAACGAAAGAACCAATTCTTGATTTCGACCACCAGTACCACTTCCTTTAACAGTTACAGTTGTTTCACCTCCTAGGAGGATAGCAAGAGGTGGCTCACCAAGTACACCATTTAGATAAGTATCCTCAGCGAGATAATATAAGAAATTGCCTATCTCCCGAGCTTCGCCTACTAACCTTGAGGTTAATACTATTGCGTGAATCTTTTTATTTTCAAAATAGTTTTTAAGTGATTGGAGTATGTCCAAGTTCTTAAGGAGTAAAATGTTTTTAACTTTTTGAAATATTGGATCATTTGGCTTTAATGTTTCATTTCGTTTGCATGATAACCCTTCTTCAATTATCTGTTTGATAGATGAAGAAATGTTATTAAATAGGCGGTACCTCGTTAGAATTCTTTTTACATCATCAAAGGTTGAAGGATCAGGAGATGTTGGGCCGCTAGCGATTGTTGAAAGATCGTCTCCAACAACATCACTTATTATTAGTGAGATAACGAATTTTGCATTAGCTTTACTTATTAATTTCCCACCACCAAAAACGGAAAGATGCTTTCGTACAATATTAATTTCACGTATTGATGCGCCACTTCTCAAAAGTGCTTTATTGAGAGATACGTATTCTGATAGTTCTATAGGAGGCAGTGGTTTAAAAATGAGTGCAGAACCTCCACCCGAAATTAAGACTATCAGCAGATCCTTGTTGGAGATTTCATGGCTTATAAAATCCTCAATTCTTTCAGCTGCAGTGATACTTTTTTCGTTAGGGTCTGGATGACCAGCTACTATTATTTCAAATGAAGCAGGAAGTTTATTAGATCTATGAAAGGGGGATACAATAATTCCTTTATTTATGACAGAACCTAATTTTTCGTATATTCCCTCCGCCATTGCAATTGAAGCCTTTCCAAATGAGAGAAGATATATACTCTCAAAATCGGCTAACGAAAAAATTTCGTTCCTAATTTTCAATAGCTTATCTTTTTTATTATATGATAATGATCTAATAATCGTATTATATGGGTCTGCAATCCTTAAGGCGTATTCAATAGCATCAAGAACTTTTGCTCTTTCTCGATTTTCGGAGACCAAATCTGTATAATTTTTAATATAAGACATTTGTATTCACCAGATAATCATTATGAACAAAAATATTATTAATTTTATAACGATAAATGATAATATCTTATGCTTAATAAAAGGATTAGCAAGTGAGAATTATGAGTGTGATAAGAATATTATTAACATCATGGAAAGTATCTCTACGCTCTCGAAGAAGACTGATTTCGTTTGTTGTAATATATAGTATTTTAGCGATTTGGATATCTGTAGTTCTTAGAAGATGGGCTTGGACGAATCCTATGTTTCTATACGATGCCATTTTTGTGCTCATTACAGGAGCCATTGTTGCGACTGTATACGGCTTTATAGTTTCACATTTTAGGCAGAAAGATATAGCAACCTTGAAATGCTTGGGTTGGAACAATAACGAAATAAAATGGTTTGTAGCAGGAGAGCTTGTTTTTGTTACAGTTATATCCTTTATTGGGACATTGGAGATCTTTTTCGAAATAGTTGGAGTGTTATATTACTTTCTGGGAAATAGTGTTGTTAATTTGGATATAGTTAGATTCATAATATTTCCACCTCATGTTCTTATTGTATCCTTTATAACAATACTTATAGCGCAAATACCAGGAATTATGATTGCTACATGGAGGGTCTTATCTGTAAGACCCATCGTTGCTCTGAGAAGGACAATTTAGGGTGATACAAATGCAAAAAGAGAAAGAGTATATTATTCGTGCAATTGATGTTTGGAAGGAATATCGTCGAGGAAAAGAGATAGTTGAGGCTCTCAAAAATATAAATCTAAAAATTGAGGAAGGGGAATTTTTTATAGTAATGGGACCTTCTGGTTGTGGAAAGACCACTCTTTTAAATGTTCTAAGCAGTCTGGATAAACCTACACGAGGAAAAGTTATACTTGATGGACTTGATTTAACTAGCATTGATGAAAGAATATTACCTCAAATACGACGTGAGAAAATAGGATTTGTTTTCCAAGAATTTAACTTAATACAAAACATGACAGCTTTCGAAAATGTTATAGCACCTCTTCTTCCAACAGATATGAAGAAAAAGCAGATCGAGGAGAGAGGATTAGATGTCCTCAGAGCAGTTGGATTGATAGAAAGAAAGGATCATTTTCCAAATCAGCTATCTGGTGGAGAACAGCAGAGAGTTGCAATAGCAAGAGCTTTAGTAACAAATCCTAGAGTTGTTTTTGCTGATGAGCCAACTGGAAATTTAGATAGTAAAATTGGTAACGAAATAATGAAACTGATGAGATCATTAAATAGAGAGAAAAAAATAACATTTGTCGTTGTTACACATAATGAAGCATGGAAATCTTATGCAGACAGAATTGCTTATATGAAAGATGGAGAAATTATAAAGATTGAAAGTGCTAAAAAATAGGAATTTTTATTTACAGCGGCCTTGGCTTTCAAGAGTTTCAAGCAATATATTGATAGCTGGCTGCCACTCCTCTGGACGTCTATAGAGGTTCATAATAATACTTGTTTCCGTATTCTCAAAGATATTCATTTCCCTACTTTTCATTAAGAAAAGTTCCATCTCACGGACATTTCTGAAAATTACAATTAAAAAGACATCCCATCTACCTGTCATAGTGCCCCAGTAAAGAATAGAAACATTATTTTGCTTTGCCCATTTTAAAGCCTCTTGTATGGTTTTTTCAGTGAACTCTTTCATATTTGCTAAAATCAGAGCCATTATCGGAAAACCTATCTTTTGATAGTCTATTACGCAATGAACTCCAGTGATGATACCATTCTTAAGTAATTTCCGAACACGCTTGGCTACCGTTTGGCGGGTTATGTTTAATTCTTTTGCAATTTCTTTATATGGAGTTTGAGCATCTTTCAGTAATCTACTAATAATATGAAGATCTATTTCGTCGAGCTTCATCATTTTATCCACCAAGATTTTATTATTAACTTAATGTTAATGAACCAAAAACTATTAACATATGTTATAATTCTTCTAAATAAAAGTTTTTATCTTGATAAATTAATAGATATAAAATGAACTTGAAGTTAAAATATTATAAGAATTAAATTACTTATGAAAGTAATTTGGATACGTACGGTCCATCACGCTTATAACCAAACCTAAAGTAGTACTCCCGTACTCCTATTCCACTTATAACAACAATCTTTTTTGCATCGTATTCCTCAACAGCAATACGCTCAGCATTAGAGAGTAACTTTCTTCCATAACCTCTATGCTGCCACTCAGAAATTCTCTTAGCCGATACGCCTATTGGCAATTGAGGACCATACACATGCAACTCTCTAACTATTGCTGTTGGCATTTTATTAATCTCCGGTCTATGCGCTTTTTCAGAAGGTATTCTTAATCTAAGGAAACCTATTAGAATATCATTTTTAACATCTTCATAACTTAAAAAGAGCTCAATACCCTCAGAAGCTTCATATTTCGTGACTAAAAATTTAATATTATTTATATCGGGTAGAATCCCTAAATCGAGATATCTATGCCCAACCTCTCTACACCTTATTTCATGACATAATTCATTATACTTCTCTTTCAACTTTTGAAGTGCCAGTTGTCTCATATTCCCAGCTTTTGGACCTGCATCTATCATATATGCTGGTATATCTCTCTGAACTCTTTGAATCCTTATCCATCTGGGTATTATGTGTAACACTTCTGCTATCAGTTCAGCAGCTTGTTCATCGGTATAGGGAGTGTATTTACCATTTTTCCACCACTCATAGAGCTTAGTACCTTTTACAACTACTGTCGGATATATCTTAAGCATGTCTGGTTTAAACCTAGGATCTTCAAATATCGTCTTAAACATATCTAAGTCCATTTCGAAATTAGAACCCGGTAGACCAGGCATCATGTGGTAGCATACTTTTAGTCCTGAATCCTTTAGAATTCTTGTTGCCTCGATAACGTCTTGTATCGTATGCCCCCTTTCAACTTTTTCGTATATCCAGTCGTATACTGTTTGTACTCCAAGTTCAACACGTGTAGCACCTAATTTAAGCATCATATCTACATGAGGCTCTTTTGAATAATCAGGCCTCGTCTCAATGGTCATTCCAACATTTCTAATCTTAGCACGCTCATTTTTAAGTTGAGCCTCCTCAAGAGATTTTGAAGGTTCACTATTTAGTGCATCTAAACATCCCTTAACAAACCATTCTTGGTACTCACGCGGCGTAGCAGGAAAAGTACCACCCATTATAATTAATTCCACTTTTGATGGAACATGACCGATTGCAAGAAGTTGCATTATCCTACTTCTTACTTGTCTATATGGGTCGTACTGATTCTGAATTCCTCTTAGCGTAGCTGGTTCATAACCTGTATAACTTTGTGGGACATCTCCCAAAACACTTCCTGGGCCACCTGGGCAATACACACATCGCCCATGAGGACATGGAAATGGTTTTGTCATAACTGCAATTACTGTTACTCCAGAAATTGATCTAACTGGTTTCTTAAGCAAAAATGGCCTTAAAATACTTAATTCTTCATCAGTTGCGAGTGATAATATTTCATAGTTGGCGGGAATTTTGCTAAGACGATATTTATGACTTACCTCTTTCTTTACTTTCGTGATTATACTGTGGTCTAACTTATCGTATTTTAGCAATTCCTCGATTATTTCACGACATGCCTTCGCAAATCGGACCTCTGCTTGAGTTAAAGACATATTCTGACACCATGTAACCGTTTATATATCAGTTTGTCTTATATTTTCCAAACAAGTTCTAATGAGTAGAGTATATATGTCTTTCGTGAAAGGGAAAAATATACCAACGAACATGCTCATAAATTTAATTTCGAGCTATATGGCATTAGATAATAAGTTTATTATAGATGCTAAAAGTAAATCTGCAGAAGTCAGAGTTTCTATTTCAAAAGGAGAAGTTGTATTATTTATTCACAGAGCAAAGGAAGAACTTTTTCTTAAAATACCTCCTCAAGCGATTTTTCCAAGTATCGATGGATCATGGATAATAACAAATGTAAAACATAGAGGTAAAAGAATTTATTTTGAACTATTTAGTGATAAATATAAAAAGAGAATAGAAGAAACAATTCAGTTGCCTGTAGAGCTCCAGATGAATATTGGTAAATATTTTGAACTTTTAAAGTTGATTAATGAAAAATGGGATGTAGATGTTAGGAAATAATATAAGGACACCAAATTTTTTCAAAACTTGGCAAAGAAGGATAAATAAATTCCATGAGCAGATTTTTAAGAAGATTTTAGTCTTAACAAACCTCGCAACTATATTACTCGATAAAGCAACAATAAATTCTCTTGAAAAGTTCTCGAGGATCGATTTTTTCTTCAGCATACCTTATTTTTTGAAAAAACAGGAAGCATTTAGAAATATAAGAATAAATCATAAAGTAATATCAAGCATTGTAGAAAAAGGAATTGAGAAGGGATTAATTAAGAAAAAAGATGAATTTTTAGAATTAAAAGGGAAAAGTCTTAATTTGCACATGAGCAGTGATTTAATTAACTTCAAAAGGACGTATACTATATTTTACAACGCCTATTCAGACCTAATTTTAAGATCTATAATTTACAATATTTGTTCGATTCCATACAATATTCCAAGTAATAGTTTCGAGAAAATTTATAATTCTAATTTCTTCTTTGTGAGCTTTTTGGAGCTTATCAGAGCCACCCTATCGAGAGAAAAGGAAACTAAAATATATCTTGAAAACTTGCCAAAGAGATTAGTTTTAGAAATGAAAAAAAGGTTTAACATTACAGAGGATAATGCAAATGCGGATATTGTTATAATTAATGATCTATTTTGGCAAGATAGACACATAGACCAAAAAATAAGAAATAAAAGATTTATAATTGCACACCCCAGTAAAGATAGCTGGTGGGGCTTTTTCAATAATGTCGGAAATATTGGAGAGTATGTAGAAATAAAAAGCAAGGGGGAATATGTGGGATTTAATCTTTTCCTATTGAGGATCTAATACTATCGTTTCCGCACTTTAAAGATTCTTTTTACTTGCAAGCTTACTCTCCTATATGCATAGATTACAGGAATCGTAGAGGCTCCAATAATTGCAAAACCTACAATTACATAAGAATCAGTAAGTATTATGCTTTGATTATTATTTGGAGCCTCAAGAGGTTTCTCTTTTTGAACATTAATGTATCTAAATACGGTACTTCCTTTAAAGATGTTATTACCATGAAACTCAACAGAGAATGGAATTGATCCCTCTTCAAGAGCAATGAATGTGAAATGCACATACCCTGTCTCATTAGTTACGCCTATTATTTGTTCGGTTCCACTAACAGGCCAATAAACTAGTAAATAAACATTCACGCCTGATATAGGAGTATCGTCGATATCGTTAATTAGTTGTACTACAATTGTAACATTATTGCCTAGCAGTGTTTCGTGTGTTAATTTAGAAATTAGTAATCTTGTTGGAATTTTTATGATTCTCACTTTTTCTTCAATTGTTTTGTTTTCGAAAACAGATGATTTAAAATGTATAGTGATTTGATACGTTCCAGGAGATAAATTAGAGAGGGTGATATTTAAATTGCCTTGATAAGCTAAAAGTTCTATGTTTTTAATGATACTTTGGTTTACAAAAATAAGCAAGGACCCATTTACTGGAACCGTTGAATTGACATGAATAGTTAGAATTAATGGAACATTCGGATATAACGTAGAGTTTGATATATCCACCCATATATTCGCGGATATAGGTTTGGCAACCACAGATACATTTTTTGATACATACTCTGTTATATTATACCACTCAAGGGATAATATATATTCTCCAACTTTTGTAAAAGTCCAATTCATGGTAATTGAGAGGTAGCCAGAGGGAAGTGTATACCTTGAAATGATTTTTCCTTCTGAGGCATAAATGATAGTGAGGTTTGCATTCAAATACTGAACCTTTCTAGATAGAGATATATTAATTTCGATCGTATCGTAAACATGTATCGGCATATTACCTTTAATTTCTATAATTAAGTCTACTGGTTCATATAGATACGTTTTATCCCAGTACAGAATAAAGGCTTTCTCTATCAATTCGAAACCAGCCAATTGTCCATCAAAAGTTATGCAGATACGATAATATCCGCTCAAATTTACATTCCATGTAATAATGTTGTTACTTATTTGATGTTTTAAGGATAGTATAGTTTTATTGGCTGGATCAGTAATTCTAATTGAAAAGTTCAGCCAGTTTGGTATTTCATAAATTGAGGTTATTGTGACATTTGTAGTTACAGATGTTCCATTTAGTAAATTAGACACTTGCAGTTCAACAGGAGAAGGCTTATTTTTAAGTGTTACCTTAAGAATACTCTGCTCAAAGGTATCATTACCGAGATATTTAATTGTCAAATTTATATATCCTAATGGAAGATTATCAAATGGTAAAAACATCATAGTTGGTGTATCGACAACATCAAGAAGTGTGTCATTTATATAAATTATGACCCTTAGACCATTCAATGTTGAATTGCACTCATCAGTAATCCAAATATAAAATGTAACGTTCTCGTGATAATATTTCTCCTCTGGGATATTGGTTATGAAGATATTGGTGCTCTGTTTATTAACATACAATAACTTCCAAGTCGTAGATCCTATGATCGTTGAATTGCCATGGATTATCAAACTTATATTATAAACACCGTAAGTTTGAGGTATCCATTTAATACTGATAGAGTTATTATAGTATAGTCCAGAATAAACAAGCTCGTCTCTGTTTATATCGTAAATTGATAAAGTGAAGTTTGTAGTGATTGCTTGATTCTCCCAGAAAATGGACGCGTTAATTATAACGCATTCTTTTGTAAGTATACTCGCATCTGAAAGATTTAGAAGGCCATCCGGTCTTAAATATACATAAAATTGAGCTAAATCGGATGAGGATAGATATTGGGGTGTTATATTAAAGTAGTTAAAAATTACATGCAACGTGTGATTACCTAATGAAAAGTTTGGTGGTATGAATAACTGATACTTCCCACTTCCATTTTCTATAGTGACATTGCTTAAAATTTGTCCGTCTAATATTATAGTTGCTGAGCCATTAGGTGGTCCCATTTCATTATTAACAAAAATTGATATGTTTATTGATTCATTCCAAGTTATTATTGATTTTGAAATTGTGATTTTTGTGGCAGTTGTCGAGTTAAAGACAAATATCTGAAACTGTAAAGTTACATTCGAGCAATACTCTCTGCTGGCAACGATAGTTATGTTATGATATCCACTTAATTCTGAAAGTTGTTTTGACAATACATAGGTCCCATTACCAAGGGATTCAAACGGATAAAGTGTATCATTTAGAACCATTAACACATATGCATCTTGTATGAAATAATTTGTAACGGAGGTTACGTTAGCTTTTAATCTGAGAGTATCTCTTGTTGTAAAGTTGTATCCATTACTTATAATCGTTAGGTTTAGTTGAGTTGTAATTGTAGTATTCCATCTAACCATTGATGGTATAAGGGTGCCATCAGTTGCGTATATTTCAATCGATTGATTCCCTAGGAATTCTGTTGAGTTGAGAATTAAACTAGTTGAGTAAGTTCCATTTTGTGTTTGACATAGAAATACTTCATAATCTTTTATACGCAAGCTTACGCTACCAGATGTTACAGTTTCATTGAATACGCCTTCATATAGTGTTAAAGTTATACTAATTTGCTCCCCCAATTGCCATTCATGCTCACTTGGCTCTATCTGTAAAGCATCTACTTTTAATGAAAGTGCTTCATCAAAAAATGGTGTTAATCGTAATTTCTTTATTATTTTAAGAGCGAAACTTGATTCTTCAATCCAATAATCTGCAGGTATGTTGGCTTTGAAAAGTCCATCTTTTCTTTGCAAGGAGAGAAGAGTTTGAAGAATTAAAGTTTTGTTGAAATGCGAGTCCACATCTATTGAGCTATTATATGACTGTAGGAATTCAAGTATTTCTATTCTTAGAAACACATTTGCAATATTGGAGTCATTTCTTTCTATTACAGTAATGTTATAGGCTGCATTGAGAACTGTTGAGTTTAATGCATCTAACTCTTTTAAGGCGAGTAGAGAAATATATGTAGAGTATAATTTATGTTCTCTTTCGTAATTTGGTGGGAAACGTAATAAGTATAATGGCGCAGGGTATGAATTATTTGTGTAGGAATATGTTTGATTAAGATATTCCCTTACCGCCTTTAAATTAATGTCACCTAAGCTATCTAACATGGATAAAGTAAGAATTGAAAAAATCGTGAATTCAAATCTTGTCCTTATGTCATTATGCAAATACGTTGGCTCATAAGAAAACATGCCATAGTATATACTTGAGTTGTCTAAGCATTGAGATGAAATGATTGTACTAGTTATGTTATTTATCATTGATTGGTTAATTGCATCTAATGAGGACAAAAGATAGAGAGAGCGTAATACATAAAATGTTTCAATAATTCCTTCCGAGGGTATATATACAAATCTATTTTTTATTGGAAGGAGAAGGCTTTCTATTGATGGTTTATATCTAGTCATAAAGAATGTCTTTCTTTCTCGAATATATGATTCTAAAAGAAAATTGATAAGCGCTGTTTTATTCTTCAGAGAATGCATACTCCCAGTTAGATTTAGTATTTCAACTGAGAAATAGGAGTCTAAAACAGATCCCATATATCGTGAAACGCTAATACCTCCTGTGGGTGCTTTGGTGCTTTTAAGATATTTGATAAGTAAGTTTATATTATTTGGAGAATATGTAAGTTCTTTAAGGCCGAGGACAACATAAAATGTCCATTTTAATGATGAAACTGTCGAATTGGGATTATTACCAAATCCACCATCAGGCATTTGGGAGTTAAGTAAAAAGTCCCTTGTTTTTGTGATATTATTAATGCTATCTAATCTACCAATTTTTGATAAAAGCCATACTGCTTGTCCAGTCGACCAATGAGTTGTAGTAGTCGGACTATCTAAAAAGCCACCATTTTCCTTTTCTAGTGAGTTAATGAAAATAGATAATGCGTTTGTATCTACTGATTCAAGGCTGTTAAGAATTAAAAGAGTAGCAATTGCAAAATATGAGTTTTTTATGGATGCAAAGAAGGATGAAGTGGAATACTTAAATCCGCCATACGAGGGGCTTTGCTCATCTAGAACTTGTAGATTCTTTATATAATTTATGATTGCTGATTTATTGATGGTTGAAAATGTATCGTCTAGCAATGAAATACCTAAAACTGCTGCGTATGTATTTTCTATATTAATTGATGATGACCCAATATCGCTCTTAAAGCCTCCAGATTCTGTCTGAAGAGAGCTTAGGTAGAGCAGAGTTCGTGTTTTATTTATCATATTTATTGCATTAAATTTCTTTAATAAATAAACAGAGAGACCAGTAACCCAAGCTTTACTTTTCTCGCTTGTTATGACATCATAATCTGAAAAGGACCCCTCGCTTTCATTATAATTCTTTATCAAGAAATTGATCAACGTCAAATTATCAAGATTGTAAGAAATTCCTAAAGTTTCGCAAATTGAAATATAGAGGAAAGTATTTGTAACGAGACCTTCAGAGTAGAAAAAGAATCCACCATATCCTAAATATTCAGTAGATTCGAGGATTTGATTGTTTAATACACTCTTTACCAATATAGAGATCCTGGATTTTGCGCAAAGCCAGAATAAGGTATTAGTAATTAGCGACCTTCCATCTTCTGATAGGGAATTAAAATCCTCAATTGACAACCAAATAATTTTTTGAATAACATGAGGTCTTTCATAATATATCATGAATTTAATAGACGAATTAGAGCAGCTATATATAATAGGAATTAACTGAGAGCTTAGAAATGATGAACTATAATATTCCATTTCTAAATTGTTATCGGAGAGAAGTTGAAATGATTGTTCTATTGGGATAGGATATTTTTTTATTGAATGATTCATAAATGGTTTTTCGAATGAAACATAACCTCCAGACGTTTTTGAAAAAATATTATATGAAAGACCTACTTCTCTATCAATTACACCATGGGCCGGACCGAAGAGAAGTAGGGGCTTATACGTATTAAGAATTTTCTTTGCCTCAGTTAATGTAATATCACTACCATGAAGCCCGCCCACGCTGGGATCAATGACAATTGCTAAATAACTATCAAGTGAATTATGATCCAAAGTCATGAACGTGTCAAGTCTAATAACATCTATAAGGAAGAATCTTGAAAAGTGCTCAACAAAAGAGTCTTTGTATATGGGGTATCCTGTTGTCGGGTCATATACATAAAGTATGGGAAACTCTGAATGTTGATATTCCTTAATAATTGGATTAAAAACGTCAAAACCTTCATGATTTCTATAATAATCTTCATAAGTATTATCCATAACGGCAACATAATTATTCTGAGGTATTACTTGTAAGGAAATGATAACTGCCATTATTATTGAAATGAGAATATATTTAGTTTTTAAATTGGACACTATAATCACCGAAGAATAGGAGAAAATGAAAGTTTCTTTATAAATCTTTTTAAGTTAAAGCATTGAATGAGCAATAAGATACTCTATTATAACTATAAGAATTAGCGAGAATATAGTTCTACGTTTCGCTCTGTATGGTGAGATATCAGTAAGCCAAAGTATCAAATTTATCACGAAAGAAATGTAGGCAATTACTCT